>DATDKB010000296.1:0-8845 GCA_036520255.1 Rubrobacter sp.
TCGGCGATTCGGAGTGGGCCCTGAGGCTTCCTTCGGCCGTCGCAGGGTGGCTCTGTATACCGGCGATCTACCTCCTCGACAAGAAGCTCTACTCCGAGCGCGAGGGGATAATGGCGGCGCTCTTCGTCGCGGTCCTCTGGGTCCCCGTCTACTACGGTCAGGAGGCCCGCCCTTACGCGATGCTGATCCTGCTCTCCATCCTGACCTCCTACTTCTGGTGGGACCTTATGCTTGGACTTCGCTACCGCGGGGAACTGCCGAAGAGAGGCCGCATGGTACATTGTCTGCGGCGTACTCTGCGCCTACACGCATTACTTCGGACTGCTACTCGTGTTGCTGCAGGGTGTCGCCCTTGCGGCGCTGGCTTTCGACAGGTTGCGGCAGGCTGCGATCCTGTACGTACCCGTGGTCCTCGCCTATTTACCATGGCTGCCAGGCATGCTCAACCGGTTCGGGGATGGGGATCCCGGACTCCACCTATGCTCGCGCCCCGAGCCCGACCAGCAGATGATCTCGATGCTCCAGAGGAACTTCCAGCCGGTCCACTACGAGTGTTTCGACGGTGCCGCGGTAGTGACCTACAAGGTCGGGCGGCACCCGTCTGCGGGCCCGCCGCAACCCGAACCCCCGTCGAGCCTCCCCAAGCAGGAATGACCCGTCCTCCCGAACCAGGTGGCAAATGATGGACGTCCGAGACAAGATCATGGACCGTGAAGGGACGATCAGCGGGCCGAGGGGCGTGCTTGCGGCCGTCCTCACCCCTATGGACGGTGATCTGGCACCCAACCACGCGGCGTTCTCCGCCCACTGCCACAGGCTTCTCGAGGCGGGATGCCACGGGCTCTCGGTCTTCGGGACGACGGGCGAGGCCAACTCCCTCTCTGTTTCCGAGCGGCTCGCGGCACTCGAAGCGCTTCTCGAAAACGGTGTGCCCGCACGGACGCTACTGCCTGGGACGGGATCATGCGCCCTCACCGACACCGTCCGCCTGAGCCGCGCGGCGCTCGAGGCCGGCACGGCCGGCGTGCTCGTGCTGCCGCCTTTCTACTACAAGGGCGTGGGTGATGACGGCCTGTTTCGCTTCTTCGCCGAGGTCGTCGAGCGCATCGGCGACGACCGCCTGCGTCTCTACCTCTACCACATCCCGCATATGACCGGCGTAGAACTCGGGCTGCCCCTGATCTCGCGCCTCATCGACGCCTACCCGGGCGCGATCGCTGGCACCAAAGACAGCTCCGGCGACCGGGAACGCATCAAGACCCTCTGCCGCGAGTTCCCCCACTTCTCTGTTCTCGCAGGAACCGAGACGCTCCTGCTCGAGACGCTGCGAAGCGGTGGCGAAGGCTGCATCTCGGCCACCGTCAACGTCACCTCCCGCCATGCCCGCCAGGTATACGACGCGCACGCCTCCGGGCGAGACGACGAAGCGCAAGCCCTGCAAGAGCACCTGAGCGCGCTCCGCGCCTCCATCGAGGCGTACCCCGTGATCCCAGCCCTCAAAGCCCTGATGACCGATCTGACCGGAGAGAATACCTGGCGCAACCTCCGTCCTCCTCTCTCTGAGCTAGACGAAGAGCAGGCGCAGCACCTCTTCGCCGACGTGCCCCTCGCCGAACTACTCTGACACCAGGGCATCAGGTTACAGGCTTCAGGAATTCTCCTACCCATCGTTCTCGCCACGCACCCGTCATCCCCGCGAAAGCGGGAATCCACGATCTGTAAGAAACGCTGCGCTTCCCAACGCAACCCATCTACCAGGCTACGCGCAAGATCTAGGTTCAGGAAGAAAGCAAGTCTTCGAATCCGTCCCCATCCAGGACGGGGACGCCGAGTTCTCTGGCCTTCTCCAGCTTCGAGCCGGCTTCTTCTCCTGCGAGCACGTAGTCCGTGTTCTTGCTGACCGAAGAGGTGAAGGTGCCGCCGGCTTCCTCGAGCCGCTCGACGTAGTAGCTGCGGGGACGGTCCAGGGTTCCGGTTATGACGACGCGCTTGCCCGCGAGCGGTCCCTCGGAGGGACTGCCTTCCACGCGGTCGAAGTCCAGGCCTCGCTCCATCAGGCGTTTTACGAGGTTACGGTTGTCCTCCAGGCCGAAGTACTCGACGACGGCGCGGGCGACGACCCCTCCGACGCCGTCTATCTCTGTCAGCCGTTCGACCTCGACGCCGCGCATCAGGCCCTCCCCGCCGAAGCGTGTGGAGATGAGGTCCGCCGTGACAGCCCCGACGTGCCTGATACCGAGGGCGTACAGTACGCTTGAGAAGGGTTGTTCCTTGCTCCGTTGGATGGACCCGATCAGGTTTTCCGCGCTCTTCTCGCCGAACCCCTCCAGGGGGACGAGCTGTTCGGCTTCGAGGTCGTAGACGTCGGCCACGTCCTTTATGAAGCCGAGGTCGAAGAGACGGGTGGCGAGCTTCTCGCCGAGGCCGTCGATGTCCATGGCTGATTTGGAGGACCAGTGGATGATATGCTCCAGCGCCTGTGCGGGGCAGCGGGCGTTCACGCAGCGGGTAACCGCCTCGCCCTCGGGACGGGAGACCGGTTCGTCGCAGACGGGACAACGGGTCGGCATCTCGAAGGCGTGTTCGTCGCCCTTGCGTTCCTCGGTGACGGGTTTTACGACCTGGGGGATCACATCCCCCGCCCGCTCGACGATGACCGTGTCGCCGATGAGGATGCCCTTCTCTTTTACGTAGTCCTCGTTGTGGAGGGTGGCGCGGGAGATCACGACCCCCCCCACGTTTACCGGATCGAGCACGGCCTGCGGCGTTAGCGCACCCGTCCTGCCGACCTTGACGACGACGTCGAGCAGCTTCGTTCGTCCCGCGAGCGGCTCGAACTTGAACGCGATGGCCCAGCGCGGGGCCCTTGCCACGGACCCCAAGGCGAGTTGCTGCTCCCGGGAATCCACCTTCACGACGACCCCGTCGATCTGGTAGGGGAGCGACTCGCGCTCGCTGACCGCCTCCAGGCACTCCTCCACGACCGATTCTATGGAGTCGTGCAGTTTGTGTGGGTTCGCCCTGAGACCATAGTCCCTCAACCTGTTCAGCATCGCGGAGTGGCTCTCGAGTCCTTCGCCGCCCTCGCCGATGCCGTAGAGGTAGACCTTGAGCGGTCTACTGGCCGTGATCCTGGAGTCGAGCTGCCTGATGGCCCCGGCGGCGGCGTTGCGCGGGTTGGCGAACGGGGGTTTGCCCTCTTCTTCCTGCCTTCGATTGAGCTTCTCGAAGTCTTCGAGCGCCATATACACCTCGCCCCGCGGTTCGATCACCGGAGGCGGGTCGTCGTCGAGTCGGTCGGGGATGGAGCGGACGGTAGAGAGGTTGGCCGTCACGTCCTCGCCGACGGTACCGTTGCCGCGCGTGGCGCCGCGGACGAAGCGTCCGTTCTCGTAGCGCAGCGAGACGGCGAGGCCGTCTATCTTCCGCTCGGTGACGTAGCGCGGCGACTCGTCGCCGCCGAGCAGCCGCCGCACGCGGGCGTCCCACTCCCTGAGGTCGTCCACCTTGCGGGCGTTGGCGAGGGAGAGCATGGGGACGGAGTGCCTGACCTCCTCAAAGCCTTCGATCGGCTCGCCGCCCACCCTCTGGGTCGGCGAATCGGGGGTGACGAGCTCGGGGTGCTCGCCTTCGAGCGCTTCCAACTCTCTGTAGAGGGCGTCATACTCGGCGTCGGAGATCTCTGGCGCGTCTTCGACGTGGTAGCGGCGGTTGTGGTAGCGGACCTGCTCACGCAGATCCTCTATCCTGCTCCGAACGTCCGTGCCTCCGGCCACGGAGGGATTATACGCAGGCAGGGCGGTCCTCCAAAGTAAGAAAACGAATAAGGCTCACGTCCTGAGTCCCCCGATGCCGCAGGACAGTTATCAAAACGTTATCGGACCGTGACCGAAAGGTTACGTATCTGTAGCCGTCACGTTACGGGGTCCCCCTATAGTGTCTAACGTAGACCGGAGTCCGAAAGAGAAAGGGGACACAGATGAGGCGTACGGCGACGATACTGGCAGTAGTGGCCCTCATGGTGACGTTCTCTTCCGGCGTGGCGCTGGCGACCTTCGAGGATTTCATCACCGGCACCGACCACACCGATATCTTCACGGGCACCAACAAGGCGGAGCAGATCTCCGGTCTCGGCGGCAGCGACCGGATCAACGGCCGTGGTGGCAACGACCTGGTCGAGGGCGGCCAGGGTTCAGACGAGCTCGGCGACGGGCTCGGGCAGGATACCGTCTACGGCGGCAGCGGCCAGGACAACTTGATCGGCCAGGGCGGCGATCCCTCTCCCGACCACTTCAAAGCCGGCAGCGGCAACGACACCGTCCAGCCTATAGACGCCCCCGCCGTCGAAGACTTTGTGAACTGCGGCCCCGGCACAGACACCGTTTACGCCGACAAGGCTGACGTCATCAACGACAACTGCGAGCGGGTGAGAACAGAATAAGCCGCCCGATCCAAAGAACACAAAAGAGGGTCCGGACTGAGGGATCCAGGCCCTTTCCCTTGGCCCCACCGACCTGCAAGAGTACCCATCGGCCGCGCGTGGCAAACCCGGCGCACGAAACTACAAGCCGACAAGCGAGGCCGCAGGTCTAAGCGTGCTGATAAGCCTGCAAAGCAGGCGTGCTAACCGTAGTGTTCGTGGACGGCTTCGTCCAGGGCCCCGGAGAAGTGGGCTACGTGCGGGGCCGACTCGATGGTTCTAGCGTCGTAGGGGACCGAGATGCTCTGGTCTTGTACGTGTACTTCTATGCGTTCGGCTGGAACGATACGTTCCCTTACCACGACGTACTTGAGCACGTCGCTCGGGGCGTCGTAGACGATGTCATCGATCTCCCCGACCTCCTCCCCGTGGGCGTCGTAGACCTTGTAGCCCTCCAGTTGCGTGTAGGGGTTGTCGGGGCGGTCGTTCGCGCTTTCCATCGTTCGTCCTCCGGTGGCAGGCGTGAATGTATGTGCGTATGATACTTCGGCGTGGGCGGCAGAACAGATCACGGTCGAAACGCCCGGAGCCTGAAGGCATTTTCGTTTTTGCTCCTGGCCCTGATGGTGGCCTCGCTCGTGCTGGTTCACACGGACTCCTACGAGCCCGCCGTCTCCTACATACTATTTTATCTCGTTTGCTCCGTCGGGATCATCACGGCGGCCGTCGTGGTCCCGCTGCTGCCCGCGGAGCAGTTCACCGCCGGCGTGTGCGGCTCGGTATACGCCCTGTTCGCGGCCGTGCTGGCCATGATGGTCTTTTTCTCGGGTGGCGTCTCCAGCGAGCTCTACGTCATGTTCTTCCCGCTGCTCCTTGCCTCGGCGCTGCACGGGTCGTGGCGGGTGGCGCTCGCCGTGCTCGCCGCCGTCCTGTTCTGCTACGCCCTGGCGATGCTGCCCGGGCTTCTGGAGGAGGGCACGGGCCAGGAGATCGCCTCTCTCGTCTTCTACAGGCTCGCCGCCGTGGGCCTGACGGGCCTGTTCCTGGTCTACGTCGCGAAGGCCGTGCTCCCCGCCGACCTCGCGGAAGACTACGAGACCGACGGCGACGGCTCCGTGCTGCTCGAACGGGTCGAAGAAGAGCTCGCGGCGCGCAAGGGCGTGCCCGTCGGCGTAGTCCTGGTCGATCCCGGAGCCGACCTGGAAGCCATGGAAGTCCTCCTCGAGAGGATATGGTCGCGCATCGGCGAACCCGTGCTGCTCGGGGAGGGGAACCTCTTCGGGGTGGTCGTAAGCGGGGCCGATGAAGGCGGTGTAGAGAGCGCGGCCCGCCGCGCCATCGCCGCCGCCAGCTCCCTGGGCGCGCGCAACACCAGGGCGGGCGCGGCCATTTACCCTCGCGACGCCCGCTCCGCCGAAGACCTCCTCATCTCCGCCGGACGCGCCCTCGAAGCCGCCTTCGAAGTCGAGTCATCCAGCGCCATAGTCCTCGCCGGAAGAAGCACGCCGCGCGCGGCACGCTCCGGCTGACGTTAGCACGCTCCAGCCTGCGGCCTACGCTTGTCAGCACGGCGCTTCGCACCTTGTCAGCACGCCCCAGCCTTCGACTTCCGCTTTCAGCTCTTTCTACCGGACTAGCCCGGTCGCGTGTGAAGAACCGCTGCCTGAGGCGGTTGGACTCGACGCTCGTAGCGTCATGTTGGGACGACTTCCTGAAAGCGAGGCCGTAGGCCGGAACGTGCTGAAAGCGAGCGTAGGGAGCGTGCTGACACAAGCCGCCGAAGGAGACGTGCTGAAACCCCCGCCAGGGTTTCACGTACCGATGATATAATCCACGACGTACTTTACAGGCACGGCGACAGCCGGGGGTGGGCGTCACAGATGGGAAGATTTACAAGGGCCATTCGCGGTTTCTTCGGAAGGTTTCTCTCCGGGGTCGAGCAGCGCAACCCGGAGATACTGCTGGAGAACGCCGTCCAGGACGAGCTGGAGAACCTGAAAAAGCTCCAGATCGCGGCGGCCCGCACGATGGCCTACGAGAAGATGCTCTCGAACGACGCGGTGACAAAGCAGAAGACGCTGACCGTCAAGGACCGCCAGGCCCGCGAGCTTGCGAACAGGGGCCAGCGGCAGGCCGCCATCGAGGTCGTCCAGCAGAAGCAGGAGGCCGAGGCGAGCCTCGCCGACATCGAGGCGCGCCTGGAAGACGCCCGCAAGAACTCGCAGGAGCTGGAGCAGGCCTTCCGCGATCAGGAGCGCCGCTACAACGACGTGGTGCGCGAGAGGGCCGCTCTAATGGAGGAGCACCAGCGCTCCCGCGCCCTCAGGACCGCCAACGAGGCAAGATCCAAAATCTCCCTTTCGGATTCTTCGCGGGATCTGGATAAGGCGCGGCAGTCGATCCGCCAGTCTTCCTACGAGGCCCAGGCCATCGGTGAGCTCGGCACGAGCGACACCGAGCGCCAGATAGCGGCCGCAGAGCTCGACATAAAACGGCTCGACGCCGAGCGGGAGCTCGAGATGATGGAGGTCCAGATGGGCCTGCGCGAGCCCGAGAAGATCGAAGCCGCCCCGATCGAGGAGACGGCCGAACCCCAGATCGAAGAGACCGAGGAGAACCCACGTGGGTAGCCTGGTCGTAAGAAAACAGAACCTCTCGCGACGGCTGATGGTACGAGTGGCTCCTTTTGCTTCGTTTGTGGGGATGGGAACTTTCGCGGTCCTGGACGCACACTATATCCTGGCGGGCCTGCTCGGCATTGGGGCCTTCGCCACGGGCCGGCGGCTGATCGATAGGCGCGAGAACGCGCGTAGGGAGCTTTTGAGCCGGGCCAGGCAGAACAGGGGCGAGCTCGGCCGGGTGGCGAGGGAGGACCGCATCGCCGCGTCGCAGATGAAGCGTCTCGTGGCTTTGCAGGACGGTTTGCTGGAGAGCTGGGAGCTGCTTCCCGACGAGTGCAAACCGCTTCTTGACGAGGACATCTTCACGATCGTCGCAGAGATCGAGGGTGCGGCGCGGCTCGCGCGTAGGAGGGCCGCTCTCAGGCGGCACCTGGAGAGCGTTGACCGGCGTTCGATCTCCAAACGCATCAAGGAACTCCAGAAGGACCTTGCCAATATGGAATCGGGGTCGCCAATGCGGGCGCCGTTCGAGAGCGCGCTGGAGGGCCGCCGCGGCGAGCTCGCCGGTTACGAGGACGTACTCGGCGGCATCAGCATGATCAACGCCCAGCTCGAGAGCGCCGAGAGCTTGCTCGGCAACCTGCGCGCGGAACTTCTGGCGCTGGACGACAACCTCGTCTCGGGGCCTCAGGACCCCGGTCTCGCGCGGCTCAAGGAGCGGGTCGCGTACTTCCGCAACGGGCTCGACGAGGTGACGCGGCGCGTCGAGACCCTACCCGCTACGGAAAGGATGTCGGCGAGATGAACGACGACCGCAATACGAATCGGCAGAGCTTCTTCTCCAGGGTGTTCGCCGGGAGCACCGAGGGAGAGGGGACAACCTTCTACTCACCTGAGGAGGTCGGTACGGGTACGTCGGGGATAGGTCAGCACGAGGGCGCTACGGCGCACGGATTCACCGTCGAGCGGGCGGCCGAGGTGATCAAGAACCTCCCGCCGGAGGTGCCAAGGCTCTCAGCCGTGCGCATCGTGCGGGGAACGCTTGAGGCGGCGGGCATTGACATCGCCGAGCTCGAGTCCTCGACGAGGACCAGGGAGTCCAGGCTCAACTCTGAGATAGACCTTAGCGAGGGTCGAATCCAGCAGCTCAAGGACGAGACGGAAGAGGTCATAAGGAACCTCGAAGACGAGATACGCAAGGCTCGCGAGGCGAGGAACTTCGGCGTCTCTGAGGAGGAGCGGAAGATCCAGGCGGCCGAGACGGGCCTGGATAACATCGACCTGGTTCGCGAGTTCTTCGGCCTCCCCCAGGAAGAGGAACCGCCCGCCGACCCCGCCGGCGAAGAGACGCAGGTTCTGGAGGGCGTGGAAGAAGACACGGACGACGAGACGCAGGTCCTCCGCCGTCCCGGCCCGCTCTCGAACTCCGAGGACTACTGGGAAACCGGGGATAAAAAGGAACAGTGAGCATCCCACGCCGTCTGGGGCGTCTCGCCCAGGGTTTCGTCTCCAGCCTGCAAACGGACGACCGCTTCCGCGAAAGGCTGGTACGCGGCCGTGAGCGTAGCGAGGCCCTGAGGGGGGCCTTCGAGGCGGCCTGGAAGGGAGCCTCCGAAGAGTGGCGCAGGGCCGAAGAGCGGCGCATGGCGGAAGAGGCCACAGAACACAACGGGAGCGCCAGCCGTACGCAGGACAGGAACTCCGGTTGGCGGGCCGCGACGACCACCTTCGCCCCGCTGAGCTACCCGGCTGGCGTCCTCGCCGCCTACAACAGGCTGGGCCTCGCGCCCGGCGCCTCCATGGA
>DATDKB010000297.1:0-5555 GCA_036520255.1 Rubrobacter sp.
AAAGGGCCACCGTTCTTGACGGCGGCCCTGGCGGTGCGTGATAAAGGATGAGCCGATGCGGCGTCGCCAGTCGTAGCGAGCAGGGGAGCCGGCTCCGAACGGCGAACGAGCCTCATTGCGCCCCGGCCGACGAGTTGCCGCAGCGTGGCCCGGCTGGCGCCGGTCTCGGCGAGCAGGGATGAGGTCGGGCTTGAGCCTCCGATCTCTTTCAGGGACGAGAACAGGTCTCGCTGGCGTGGAGCCCGGGACAGATCGGGGTCCGCAGCGGCACGAACTACGGCCCACTCCACCGCCCGAGGCTGCGGCGCAGATGGGCAAAGCACGACACGCCCCCGGGATTCGGCCTCGCGCAGGCCGTCGGGGCCGAGGGCACGTTTCAGGGCCGCGCGCGTCACGTAGGTGCCTGGCTCCCACGGATGACCGGAGATTGGCTCGAGCAAACGGTAGCGTCCGTTGTCGATGCCTGGCGGAATTGCGGACCTTAGTGCGGTCGGCAGGGGAATGACGGCGTTCTCGGAGATCTTGAGACAAAGTTTTACCAACTCGGTCTGCAGTGAGAGATCCGGCACCACAGAGAGCACGTCTTCACGGGCGTGATCATCGCCCTCAAATCCTATTACTATGCCTAGGCGATGCCGGCCCGAGAGCGGCACAACTACCGCTGCGCCGACCCGAACTTCGGGGCGCAGACGCTCCGGTATTTTGTAGCTAAGGGGCGGAAGGGCGTGCGTGGGTATGAGCAGGCTCACCCGTGCCGCATGCGGGGCCTTCCGGCCCGATCTCCCTACCAACTAGAAGCCGGCGGCGCGGCGGAGATCGTCGGCCCGCGGGGTCTCCTCCCACGCGAACCCGGGCTCGCGACGTCCGAAGTGGCCGTAGGCCGCGGTGCGCGCGAAGATGGGGTTGCGCAGTCCCAGATCCCGGATGATGGCGCCCGGTCTCAGGTCGAAGTGCTCCTGCACCAGCGCTCCCAAGGTCGTCGGGTCCACCCTGGCGGTTCCGAACGTCTCGACCATCACGCTCACGGGGTGGGCCACGCCGATGGCGTAGGCAACCTGAACCAGGCATCGCCCGGCCAGCCCGGCCGCCACGAGGTTCTTCGCCACCCACCTGGCGGCGTAGGAAGCCGAGCGGTCTACCTTGGTCGCGTCCTTGCCCGAGAAAGCGCCGCCGCCGTGCGGGGCTGAACCACCGTAGGTGTCCACGATGATCTTGCGTCCCGTCAGGCCCGTGTCGCCCTGGGGGCCACCAGTCACGAACCGGCCTGTTGGATTTACCAGGATTTCAGCCGTGCCTGGGTAGAAGAGGTTTTCGGGCATCACGGGTTGGATGACCGCCTCCACGAGGTCGTCTTTGATGCTGGTCTCCGCACCTTCGCGGTGCTGGGCGGAGATCAGGACCTTCTCGACCACGACTGGCGTGTCCCCCTCGTAGCGGACGGTCACCTGGCTCTTGCCGTCGGGCCTCAGGTAGTCGAGGGCGTGGTTCTTGCGGACTTCGGCGAGACGGCGGGTCAGAGCGTGGGCCAGCGTGATCGGAAGCGGCATCAGCTCATCGGTTTCCTCGCAAGCGTAGCCGAACATCATCCCCTGGTCACCGGCGCCTATCTCATCGAGGTCTTGATCTTCGTCCCTGACCTCCAGCGCGCGGTTCACCCCGAGGGCGATATCGTCTGACTGGGGGTCTATCGAGACGATCACGCCGCAGGTCTCGGCGTCGAAGCCGAACTTGGCCCTGGTGTAGCCGATCTCGGCTATCTTCTCGCGCACGAGCGTGGGTATGTCCACGTATGTGGAGGTCGTTATCTCGCCAGCGACCACCACGAGGCCCGTGGTAACGAGCGTCTCGCAAGCCACGCGGCTCATCGGGTCGTCGGCCAGGGCGGCGTCGAGGATGGTGTCGGAGACCTGGTCCGCTATCTTGTCCGGGTGGCCCTCCGTGACGGACTCTGACGTGAAAAGATGCGTGGTCTTTAACCTCTGATCGTCCGCCGCATCCCAGGTGGTCGGGCCGGCCGCTTTCTCCACCATCCCTATCTCTGCCTTTCCATCTCGACCATCATGGTGTCCAAAATGACCCCGGCTACCTCTTGTTTCGAGGCCCTTGGGACGAAACGCTCCTCCTCACGGCCGACGACGTAGACTTCGTTCTCGTCCGCGCCGAAACCGACACCCTCTCCCGAAATGTCGTTGCCGACGATGAGGTCAGCCCCCTTGCGCCCGAGCTTGTCGCGGGCGTCGTCCAGAGGGTCCCCGTGCGTCGCGGCGAATCCTACCACAAAGAGGTCGGGGTACCGCTCAGTAACGGAACCGAGTATGTCGTCCGTCGGGGCGAGTTCGAGGCTGGTCGTCCCCTCGCGGCGCCGGATCTTCTCTCCCACCGGCGAAGCCGGCGTGAAGTCCGAGACCGCGGCCGCCATGACGAGCGCGTCCGCCTGCGCGGCGAGATCCAGAACAGCGTCCCGCAACTCCCCCGCCGTCTCTACCGCGTGAACCTCTATGCCAGGCTCGACCGCCTCCATGTTGGCGGCTATTAGGGTGACACCGGCACCCAACCGCGACGCCTCGCGCGCAACGGCGAGCCCCATCTTCCCCGAGGAGCGATTCCCGATGAAACGCACGCTGTCTATGGGCTCCCTGGTCCCACCCGCCGTCACGAGCAACCGCAGGCCCTCCATCGGCCCACCAAGACCGCCGAGTAGCTTCGCGACGACCTCCCGCGCATCGGCCATGCAACCATCCGAACCTTCGACCACGCGGTAGCCGTCCTCCCACAGCAGGTCGAGGTTCTCCCGCACGGCGGGATGCTCCGCTGTCGCGGCGTCCAGATCAGGGACGACGACGGCGAAAGAGCGGGCGCCACGGTCGAGGCCGCGTGCGAGCCGGGCCACGGTATCCGTGGTTGCCGGGGCGAAGAGCACGGCCTCGGGCGTCTCCGAGGGTTCGTCCACGATAGCGGCATCGCCGAAGGCCGCGGGGCCGACGAAACCGCGGGCTCTCTGGCCGAGGATCACTTCAACCCGGTGGCCGGATTCGGAGAGTTCGCGGGCGACGCTGGGGATCGCCAGGGCGCCAGGGGAGGCTCCGAGGTAGATCAGGATCAAGGAAACGCGGGTTTATGCTTTGTTAGGCCACACCCTCGTCTTCGGGGGCGCCGGTGTCGACGTCGGCCGCCTCGGGCACGCCGCCACCGCTCAGAGGGTTGATGAAGTCGTCGGCGTCGGCCGCCCCGGCTTCCTCCACCACCTCGTCCACCGGCTGCCTGAAGGAGACATGGAGCTTGTCCTGGCGCAGCTCCTCAATGGCGATGGTCAGGGGATGCTGCGAGCGGGTGTGGACCTGCGGACCCGGGATGCCGAGGGCATCGTTCAGGCCGAGGGTCGAGGTGTACTCGTTGATCTGACGCGCCCTCTTGGCGCTTGCCACGGCGAGGCCGTAGCGAGAATCTACCTTGCCGAGAAGCTCGTCTATTTTAAGGTCGTGCAGCACTGTTGCCTCCCCTTACGATCGTTTCCATTTTCTCAATCATGTCGTTGCGGGCCTGCTCGCGGTCCCCGTTTACTACCTCGTGGTCGAACTCGCCTGTGGCGGCGACCTCACCTACGGCCGTCGCGAGCCGGCTCTCCATCGCCTCTTGCGTTTCGGTCGCCCTTCCGGTGAGCCTGCGCCGGGTTTCCTCAAGCGACGGTGCCCTGACAAAGACCATCACCGCGTCGGGGCGTTTCGTCTTTACCTGCCTCGCGCCCTGGAGCTCTATCTCCAGGATCACGGATCTCCCGGCTTCGAGCCGTTTCTCGACCTTCTGCTCCGGCGTCCCGTAGAGGTTACCAGAATACTCGGCCCACTCCAGGAAACGATTCTCACGGATCCAACGCTCGAACTCCTCGCGAGAGAGGAAGATGTAGTCTTTACCATCCTTTTCGCCGGGACGGGGAGCCCGCGTCGTCGCCGAGACCGAGTAGGCGAGTTCGGGAACAGCCTCCAATGAGGCTTTTATCAGCGTGGACTTTCCGGCTCCGGAGGGTCCGGAGACGACGATCAGCCTTCCTCGCACCCTAGAGCCCTGATGAGACGGTCCCTCTGCCCGTGCGTGAGGCCGACGAGGGTCTTAGAACGGCTGATACCCGAGTCCCTCATAACCCGCGTGACCTTGATGCGCCCCATGCCCTTAACCGCGAGGAGCATCTCCTCGACCTTGGCGCCCTTCAGTTCCTCTGATGGGTCCATGAGCAGGTCGTAGATCGCCAACCGCCCACTCTTGAGGTCCCGCTTGGTGGCAGCCCTGGCGAAGCGTACCCTGTTGGCCTCCTCGAGGGCGTTTCTGCGCTCGTCGATCGTCCGTTCTGGTGCCCGCCTCAACATCGACGGCTTAGTATATCATCGTGGGCAGCGTCTCGGGCAACCCTAGGCCCCGCACGATTTCGCCCGGATGTCACAATAACGTGCCGTCGTCCTGTACCTAGTATGGTTGCTCGCTACCTACCTGCCCGAGGGACGCTTCCACACCCTCCTACAGCCGGAAGCGATGGGTGCAAGGCTCTCCTACGCCCTCGTCACAATCGTCCTGCTGGGCATAGGCGGTTCGGCCCTGGTGATTCGCTTCGCATCGAGGGCGGGCGGCCTATCGGCCGAGAAGGCAGGATTCAGGGGATTCGGGCACGTGGCCACCGCTGTCGTTTTCGGGGCGGTGCTCGGGTCCGCCTTCTACGCCTTGCAGGGCGCTCCATCCTGGAATCGGGTAGTCCTAACGAACGCCTACGCCCAGGGTCTTGTGGGTTTCAAAGCAGAGATCCTGGCGTGCCGGGCCGTGATAGGCGCCCTCGGTCAGGCTGTGCTGCAAGAAATTGGCGTCAATTGGTTGTCCCGATCCCCGCCGCGGGGATCTCGAGCGCGTTTTTCGGCCTCTACAACTTTGCCCACAGCCTCCGGTACCGTGGTCGTACTCCTGACCGTAGTCGGGTTGTAGGCTACTGGGACTACCTTTCGGCACCCGATCCTCGGGCGTCGATCCGATCCAAGCAGAAAGCGTCACCTGCTAGTGGACACTCAGGGATTGGTGCTCAAAGCCAGGGTACATAGCGCGCAAGGCTGATGGATTGGGACGGCATCAAGACCCTGCCCTGTAGGCAGCGAGGGGCAGTTTCCCAACACTCTCTTACGTGTGGCTAGACGCAGCTTACAACGGTCAAGAGAAGGGTGCGGATTGGGTGCAGAAGGTACTCTGGGGTGGAGTGCCGAGATCGTGCGCCATCCACGGAAGCTTGCCCCGCAGGAAGTAATGAGGATATGGGCGAGGGAGTGGGTCAAAGAGGGCGTGATCGTCGACTGGAAGAAGCTTTTGCCTGAGAAGGGCCCCAGACCATTGTTGCCCATGAGGTGGATAGTGGAGCGATCCTTTGCGTGGATCTTCCACAACCAAAGCCACCACGAAGACCTTCACTAATGGCAACCAGATCCGTATCCCCGCAGACCGGATATCGGGCGGGACGGGTGGTAAGGCCGATCCTTATCCCTCCACCATCAACGTTAGTGGGTTCAAGCGCGTCACCGACGTCA
>DATDKB010000298.1:0-6184 GCA_036520255.1 Rubrobacter sp.
GGAGCATAGACGTGCTCATCAACAACGCCGGTCTGCTCGGGCCCCGCGTCGTGATAGAAGAGTATCCCGAGGATGAATGGCGGCGGGTCATAGACGCCAACCTCACAGGGCCTTTCCTGGTTTCGAGGGCGGCGATCCCGCATTTGTCCGCGGGAGGGTCGATCATCAACGTGGTTAGCGGGGTCAGCGTCGAGGGCAGGGCCGAGTGGGGGGCCTACTCGGTCAGCAAGTTCGGGGTGGAGGGGCTCACCCAGATCCTGGCCGCAGAGCTTAAGCAGAGCGGCGTCCGTGTAAACGCCGTCGACCCCGGTGGGATGCGAACCGACATGCGCGCCGCCGCCTACCCGGAAGAGGACCCGCAAACCCGCATACCCCCGGAGGAGAACACCGCCGTCTTCCTGTATCTGGCCTCGGACGAGTCGAAGGATGTGACGGGGGGGCGCTTCAAGGCGCAGGAATTCAAAAGATAAGGAAGGCTACTACGCCGCCTTAGTCTGCGTGTCGGTCAGTTCGGACTGGACTATGAGGCGCTGCTCGTAGTCGGGGAGGGTGCAGGTCTGGAGCGTGAGGATGTTCTTGCCCGGCTCGGTCTGCGTTACGTGGGTGTCTGAGGGGTTGACGATAAAGGTCTTGAAGACCTTATAGGTGTACTTCGTGCCGTTCGCGTCTGTGACGTAGATCTCGTCTCCGACGCCGACGTCGTTGAGGTCCCAGAAGGTGAGCCAGCTCTCGGTGTTGGGGTAGCCCAGGCGGTGGCCGGCGATGTAGACGTTGGCCTCGTTGTCCCAGGGGAAGCCCGTACCTTCGAGATGTATCGCCGCGTGCGTCTTTAGCGCCTCCTCGTCTGTTCCGCCTGCGTAGGGTATATCGTCGTTCTCGATCCTGGCCATGGCTGGGACGGTGAGCTCGAGGGTTTTGTCTTCGGGGCCTGTGCTTGACGTGCTCTCGTTCGGCTTCGTCTCCAGCTTGGGCACGTTGAAGCCGCCGGGGTTGTCGCTGTTGGTGGCCGTGCTGTCCAGACGCCCCGCCAGGAAGAAGGAGGCAATAAGCGCGACGCCGGCAGCGATCATCATCAGGCTCAACACCCAGGAGACGATGTTCCTCGTCCTCGACCTGTTAACGTTGTACTTCTTCATAACCGCGGCGATTGTAACATCGAAGCTACCTTCTGTTCCCTTCTCAACGCTCGGGCGTTCAACGTTCTACGGGTAGATCCTCCCTCGCGCCCCACTCGTTCCACGAACCGTCGTAGACGGCGAGCCTCCTGTAACCGAGCCGGTGCAATGCGAAGAGCGGCACCGTGGCAGCGACCCCGCCGTTGCAATAGGCGACCACGGGCTCGTCCTTGTCTTCGGGTATACCGGCCTCCCCCAGCCTGCGCGCCAACTCCTCGTCGGGGAGAAAGGTGCCGCTGTCGGGATCGAAGAGGCTGTCGGCGTGGAGATGGACGGCACCGGGTACGTGTCCAGCCCTGCCTGGCTGGCGCACCACGGCGCCGGTGTACTGGCCCTCGTCGCGCGCGTCGAGAACGAGGGCGTCGCCCTCGCTCGCTGCGAGAACCTCTTCGGCATCCTTCCGCCAGCCGGGCCTGGGTTCCGGGGTGAACGTGGCCGGCTCCAGTTCGGGGACCTCGGTTGTCGTCGCGCGGCCCTCAACGGTCCACTTCACCCAGCCGCCGTCCAGGACGGAGACCCTGTCGTGGCCGTAGTACGTGAGCGCCCACCAGAGCCGCGTGGCGAACTGGCCGCCCGCGTGGTCGTAGATGACTACGTGCGTATCGTCGCCGATGCCGAGCGAGCCCATAGCCTCGGCGAACCGGTTAGACGGGGCGACCTGCGCCGGCACAGGGTCTTCGGGATCGGTGATATCGCTGGTCCAGTCCGCGTAGACTGCGCCGGGCACGTGCGCATCATCGTACTCGTCGCGCGCTCCGAGGTACTCGGCTTTTTGGCGTCCTTCGCCCAGATCCGTCTTCTTCACGTATCCCCTTATGTCCACCACGCGGACGTTGTCGTCTTGCAGATGGTCGGCGAGCCAGTCCGTCGTGATCAGGGGATCGAAATTCTGCATGCTACTCCTCGAAGATGGCGCGCTCGCGGGCGTAGGCTTCGGCGAGCAGGCGGGCCTTGTCCTTGTCGTCTTTGCCGAGGCGTCCCTCGACCACCTCGTCCTGCAGAAAGTCTTTGAGGCGCTTGATCCAACGCCCAGGACCCCTGTCGAACTGCCGCATGAGGTCGTTGCCGCTGAGGGGGCTCTCCAGCTTCTCAACGGCGTCCTCGGTCCTCACCTCGTCTACCCTGCCCTTGAGGCTACGCCACGACTCCTCGGCGACGCGCCTGCGCCGCGGCGCGCTACCCGTGATGTCCGCCCTCGCCAGCTTGAGGAGCATGTCCACGTTCGCGAGCACCCTGTCACCGCGGGCCAGGTACGTGTCCCTGACGAAGCGCCTTACCGCCGCGTCGGTCCAGGGGTCGCGACCCGTCGCGTAGCTCATCGGCCGCATGTGGTTGGCGACGAGGTGGGCGACGGCGTCCGTGTCGTCTTTCGGATAGGCGAGGCGCTGCATCGCCCGGCGCGCGATCGCAGCTCCCACGTTCTCGTGGCCGTAGAAGTGGATCTTCTTCGGGATCGTACGTCCCCCGCAGACCTCACACTCTCCTTCTTCTGGCGTCTTTTTCGTGCTCTTCGCGCCGCAGTAGGTGCAGCGGTGCTCGTAGACAAGCGTCCTCGGCTTTCCGATGTCGTGGAAGAAGGCAGCCTTGCGCAGTACCGGGTCGGGCTCCACGCTGGAGACCACGATCATGGTGTGCTCGAACACGTCTTTGTGGTGGAACTCCGCCTCCTGCTCGACGTCGACGGTCTCCATGAACTCGTGCACCACGTAGGGCATGAGCCCGAGGCGAACAAGTGCTCTGAGACCGGATGCGACGTTATCCGAGACGAGGATCTTCTCGAACTCCTCCCGCTTGCGCTCGGCGGAGATGCTCTCGAGCCAACGTGCGTTTTCTCTGATGGCATCTTCGAGGTCACGCGTCATAGCGAACGGCCTCTCTGACCTGCTCAACGTCGTCTGGAAGCGGACCGACCTGAGCATCCTCAAGGGGTCATCGCGCATCCTCTCCAGCGGGTCTCCGACGGCGCGGATGATGCCTAACTGGAGGTCTCGTCGCCCGTCGAAGGGGTCGAGAACCTCGCCCGTGAGCGCGTCGGCGGCCACGGCGTTGATGGTGAAGTCCCTCCTTGCCAGATCTTCTTCGAGGCTATCGCTGAAGCGTACCTCGGGGTGACGGCTGCCCTGCGTGTACAGGTCGGTCCTGTAGCTCGTGACCTCGATGGCGAAGCCGCCGACCATCGCTCCTATAGTCCCGAAGCGCTCTCCCACGGTCCACAGGTGATCGGCGCGTGGCCCCAGAAGACGTTTGATCTCCTTCGGCCAGGCGTCGGTCGTCGCGTCTATCTCGGGGGGAACCCCGCCGAGCAGCCTGTCCCGTACGTACCCGCCAACCAAGTAGAGTTCGTGTCCAGCCTCCCTGAACGCCTCGCCAAGGGGCAGGAGAGATCCTGGGACTTCGAGCTTCTTTATGTCGGCCATAACCACGATCAGATTCTAGTACGCGGAGGACCTCAGGTCACAGAAGCTCAACCAGCGTCGGCCGGCAGAATGCGGAACGAGTGTCCGCCAGGTCCCCGCAAGACCCTGAAGTGGCGTTCGTCGAGCGTAAGCACGTCGCGCGTGCCGTAACGGTTCGCCAACACCACATTGGACGCATCGGCGAGGCTGATACGCAAGTCGGCATGCTGCTCCAATATCCGCCGCGCCTCGGAAACCTCCCGGGTCGAGAAATGCGCAAGCCGGTAGGTTTCCCGTGCGACTTCTTCGAGCAGCGCGAGCTGGGCCTCAGAGCCTACCCTCGTAGCCAGCATGTAGTCGAGTTCTGCCAGCACGAAGGGCGACAGGATCAACGGTACTCTTGCCCTCTCCAGCGCTCCCCTGGCAGCGACATGAAAACGTTGGCTGGAATCGATGGCGGCGAGCAGTCCGCTGGTATCGAGGACTATTACCACTCCCCGAAACCGGCAAGCTCCTCGTCTACCCTCTCAGCCAGCGTTGGGTCGCCGCTTGAAAATAGCGGCAGTCGCGGACGCGGCGGCTCGGAATCCCGGACAAGCTCCCTGACCGCCTCGCGTATGAGCTCGGCCTCGCTACGCCCCCTCTGGACCGCGATGCGCCCGAGAGCAGACTTGAGATCCTCAGTCAGGTAAACTGTGGTCTTCTTCATGCCATACGTTATACCATACGTCGGAGGCCCCTTGGGCCTGAGAATTCAGGCGGGGATGGCGGCTTCGCGGGAGGGGAAGATTTCGAAGTAGTCTTGGAAGCCGGTGACAGAGAAGATGCGTTCGACGGCCCTGGAGGGTGCTGCGAGACGCAGGGAAATACCCTCTTGGTCGAGGGCGTCTTTGGAGCGCATCAGGGACGAGAGGGCCGTGGAGTCCATGAACGCCACGTCGCCCATATCGACGACGACCGCGCCGACGTCCTCGCTTTCGGCGGCCCTTTCTATCGCGTACTGAAACTTTGGGGCGGTGTGGAGGTCCATCTCCCCCCGCACCGAGATGACGGAGTATCCTCCGGCATGCTCCTCTATGCTGACCTCGAATTCCGTGCCGGTTCACTCCTCTCCGGAGTCTAGGTAAAGCGGCCAATAGATCTTAACGCAAGTCGTGGGCCCGGTAAACTGCGCCTTTTGTACGGGCATGCAATCATTTCTGCTAAGATTCGGGCGTGATGGAAGGGAGAACCACAGAGCGGGTTGCCGTATTCGTCGACGGGGCCAACCTCTACCACTCGATCAAGAACTACTACAAGGGCGTCCTAGACTACGCCAGACTTCTCTCCGCAGCCGTCGGCGACAGGAAACTCCTCAGGGCAACCTTCTATATCGTCGAGAAGCAAGAGACCGACGATGCGCAGGGCACGCCCTCTGCACGCTCCTTCGTCTACAACCTGAACAAGTTCGGCTACAAGGTGCGCTCGAAACCGCTCGTCGTACACGAAACCCTGACCCCGACCGGGGAAAAGACGGTCTCCCACAAGGGCGACTGGGACATAGGCGTCGTCGTCGACATGATGCGCCTCGCCGCCCACGCGGACACCTACGTCCTCGTCTCCGGCGACGGCGACTACGTCGATGCCGTCGAATACCTCCAGAGCGAGAAAGGCATCCGCGTCGAGGTCATAAGCGCCGCCCAATGTACCTCCCAGGCCCTTCTCGACGCCTGCGACGCCCACACGGACCTTGCGGACATTCCGGAGCTGTTTAGAAAAACATCAGGCATCAGCCTGTCAGCACGCTCCGGCTGACTCCAAGCACGCTCCGGCCTGCAGCCTCCGCTCGTCAGTCGTCAGCTTTCTTCGGCTAGCGTTGCCCATGCTCGCGAATTAAATCGCTACTTCTTGCGTATTGCAGTCACCCTTCTATACCCTTGCCGACATGCTGACCGGCTGAAAAGCTATTTCTCCCCTACGATCCTCACTTCCGATTCCAGTTCGATGTCCAGTCTTTCGCGAACCGTCTTCTTGACCAGCTCGATAAGCGCGAGGGCGTCTTCAGCGGTGCCGCCACCAAGGTTGACGAGGTAGTTGGCGTGGACGGGGGAGACTTCCAAGTGGCCTACCCTGGTGCCTTTGAGGCCGGCTGCTTCAATGACACGGCCGGGGAAGTCTCCGGGGGGTCGTTTGAAGGTTGAGCCGCAGCTCGGTTTGTTCGGGGAGCCGTTCATTCGCTGCGCTCTGAACTCCTTTATGCGCGACTTTAGCTCTGTTGGGTCGCCGGGGATTAGCGTGTAGCCGGCGCGCAGGACTATCCAGTCGGGGTTCTCGTGCAGGGCGCTGTGGCGGTAGGAGAGGTCGAGGTCTCTATTCTTCATTCTGATAACTTCGTGGTCCCTGAACACGTCTGCCCAGTCGAGGACTTCTTTCGTCTCGGAGCCGTAGGCGCCAGCGTTCATGTAGACGCCGCCGCCGACGGTGCCGGGGATACCGGTCGCGAACTCCAGGCCCTTGAGGCCGCAGCCCGCGGTGGTGTTGGCGAGCACGGGGTAGAGCACGCCGGCGTCGGCGGTGACGTGGGTTTCTTCGATCTCGACGTTCGTCAGGGCCTTCGCGAGGCGGATGGTGAGG
>DATDKB010000299.1:0-4127 GCA_036520255.1 Rubrobacter sp.
GAACACGGTGAAATGCTTCGCCAGCTCCTCGGCGGTCGGTCGCATCAAAGCCCGGTCGCACATCGCTCCGCACACCAGTATGACCGGAGGGCCGTCGCCGAGCCGGTCGAAGGCGATTATGGTGCCGTCCCTCGAAGTTACCTTTTCCATCGCCCTTCTTTCTCCCTCGTTCGTCGGGCCCTTTCTTGGTTGATCACCGCTCCTCCCAGATGCCTCAGAACGGTCTGCGCTCAGGCCGGCCGGTAGGTTAGGTAGACGACGCCCGTCGCGAACGTCTGAGAGTCCACGAGCTCCAGCGCCTTGTGCTCACCAAAGTCCTCGAAGAGGCGTTTGCCTCCGCCCACCACCACGGGGTGGATCATGAGCTTGAGCTCGTCGAGGAGTCCGTATTGCAGCAGCGAACGGACGAGGGCGCCGCTTCCGGAGATCACGATGTCCCCGCCATCCCCCTGCTTGAGCCTACCTATCTCCTCGCCAACGTCCTCGCCGATGAGCGTGGAGTTCTGCCAGCTGAGTGGCTCCTCTAGGGTCGTCGAGACCACGTACTTCTGCATGGAGTTCATCTGGGCGGCCATCGGGTTCACTTCCGGGTCCTGCCCGGGCCAGAAGGCGGCCCACTCCTCGTAGTTCACTCGCCCCATCAGCATGGCGTCCGCGGCGGCGAAGCCCTCCTCAACCGCCTGGCCCATCTCCTCGTCGAAGTAAGGGAAGTGCCACTTGTCGGGGGACTCCATCACCCCATCCAGCGACAGAAACTCCGCAGCGACCACTTTCCTCATATGGACCTCCTCTGGCTCGATGTCCCACCTACACGTTCGACAGGCTAAGTATCCCCGTGACGTACTCCTCCGCACCGGCGAACTTCCGATAACCCGGTACGTGCGATCTACTAAGAATATTCCCTCTACGAGGCGGGAACCGTAGTTCAATAGGCTCACGCCCTTATGTAGCGCTCGTACCGGCAGGTTACTTAGTCGCGCCTAGGGGCAGCGGGCGATCCGAAGCGCCGGTCCCTGCCCCGCAGCGCTTCGCCATAAGTATCTCGAATTAACGGCGCTGGCACCCTCATGGGTGTGTGCCAGTTGGTCAAGCGACCGTCGGTGTGATCACCCGCCGAATCGTATGGCTGAGCGCGGGTTAAAGGATATAAGGGTTCTTTGGAAGCACGAGTCCCCGTAAGGTGTATCGTTGCAAGAATCGTTTGGAACTTTGGGGTGAGTTATGGAAGAGCATGACCTCAGCAACCTCAGAAAGCGTGGCTACCGCCCGAGCCAGCGAGGACTCGTTACTGTGGAGCGTCCATGGGGATCCGTCTATGTGTAAATTCTCTACCCCTCGGGGCACGCGCCATTTATCCTCGCGATTGCGCCCAACCTTGACTAGCGCTGAGTGTCCCGCCGGATGCACGTGTGCAAGTTCGCGCTCTGAGACCAGCCAGATCCGTAACTGTTGCTCGCGCCCCCGTTCGATGCGGCGTTCGTCACTCATCCAGTAGAGCCACCGCGACTCGGCCCACGCACTCATCGAGCTGCCGTACTGGGACAACAGGAAAGGGTCGAGCTGGTCCATGCGTCTGGCGATAAAGGCTGCGTGCAACACGCGGAATACTTTTTGCAGACGATCAGACAGAACAAATGCTGTGGAAGAGCGGTAATTTGGGTACTTACGAGCGTACCAAAAGAGATCCAGGTATGCGTAGAGCAGCTGTGCAGCTTCGTCGGCGACGACTACGACATCGGTATAGGTCACTGTCAGGTAACTGTCAAAAGGGGCAAGAATTGAATCTGGCCCCTTTTTCGTTTCTGCGTTTTACCTGCAAATCTTCATATTCTCGGAGTGGAGCCGAGGGGGTTCGAACCCCTACCCTCCGCCGTGCAAAGTCAGAACCCTATCGTCGTAGGCGTTCGCCCTTGTTCAGAAAATCCTGCAAATAAGCATCTTCTCTCTAGCAGGTTATCGTGAGTGTTCGCCGTCGTTTGTGCGGGTTGGTGTACCACAAGTGTAAATGGGCTTGGCGCAACACTTCACCCACCTAGCCCTGGTCACCGCTGCTGGCCAGCAAAACAAGGTTCTAAGGCGAGGCGAAAGCAAAACTGCGCGGCTCGTCTTCCCACGGAACGCCCGCCGATTGCGTCCTCCAGCCTGCGAAGAGGTAGCGAACTCTTCTGCTGGTCGCGACGTCAACTACGTCTGTCCTTCGGAAAGCTCGTCCGTCTTGGCCGCCATGATGAAGTCGTTTCGGTGCAGACCACCGATCTTGTGTGTCCACCAGCTCACCGTTACCTTGCCCCACTCGGTCAATAGCGCAGGGTGGTGTCCCTCCTCCTCGGCCTGCTCGCCTACCTTGTTGGTGAATGCCAACGCCTGAGCGAAGTCGCCGAACTTAAACACGCGCTCCAGGCGTTTGACACCCTCCAGCTCCACTACTTGCCAATCGGGGATCCTCGGGTGAAGCTCCGCGATTTCATCATCGGTTAGCGTGGGTTCGTCGCCCCGGCAGGCCGTGCACTTCATCTCCGAAAGCTCGCTCATGTTTTCCTCCTCCGTTGGTCATCGCCGTCTCTCGCCCCTAGTCTTAGCATCCTCACCGCCACTCCGATACACTTGGGAATTCATCCACACCCCGGTCGTACCGACCAAAAGCGACAAGCGGCGAAACGGGCGGTACAAGGCAGAAAACCGCCTAACGGTTCATTCGCTGTTGTTCTAGCGTCACGATTCCGTCCACGAGGGCACGAGTCGTTGAGACGTCGATGCCGTACTCGTTACCGCCTCGGAGGAGGGGTCCCGCGATGGCATCGAGCTCCGACGGACGCCTCGCCGCCACGTCCTTTTGCATCGAGCTCCGGAAAGCGTCTGGTAACCCTTTCAGCGCCGCGAGGATCGGCTCGGGTGCGACCTTGGCACCCTCGGCGACCCCAACCGCGCAGGCTTCGTTGACGCATCTCTCCAACTGAACCCACCAACTCGGATCCGAGCGAACAATTCCGAGCGTTCCCCCCGAGGCCGTAGTCGCCAGCGCGAAGGGTGCCAAAAAGCAGAGCTTGCTCCAAAGCATGGTGGCCTCTTCGTCTCGCACTTCGCAGCTCAAACCGGCGCCATGCAGTTCTTCACACAGTACCTCCGCCCGTTCCCGAGTCGCCGAACGGGGCGCAACTTGCACATCTGCGAACGCGGAGAGGTGGCTCACTCGTCCCGGCCCGACCTGTTCGGCCTCGACCCTTATAGTTCCCGGTAAGACCTGCTCGGGACCGTAGTGGTCGCGCAGCCGTTTGACATGATCTACGCCGTTGAGCAGCGGTACCACGACGCCATCCCCGAGTTCCTCCGGAGGGACGGCGGCAAGGGCCTCCTCGAGCGCCGTCGCCTTTACGGTGATCCACACGACATCGTACGGCTGATCGAGCCGATCGGCAACCCGCACCGGCGCCTCGAAGGTCCCGAGCGTCTCACTTTCGACGGCCAGTCGCTCAGGGTAGTGGTCTCGACGGCCGGGCCGCACGAGTAGGGTCACCGGGTGGCCCGCTCTCGCCAGCGCGCCACCCACAAGTCCGCCAACCCCACCCGCTCCGAGAACCGCGTGCCGCATCGCCCACCCCCATCGACTCTTCACACCTATTTTATACAGTCGGTGTAGGATTCGAGGAAGTGAATGATGCACGGGGTGGCGTAGTTTCCGCTACAAGAGGGTGCTTTCTGGGTGATCTCTCCCTTACGATCCACAAGTAAGCCGCTGATGGCCTAAAGGGCGCCCGCGTCCCAATACTGCGCTGTAGCGTCAGCTGATGCTGGGCCGTCACTTTCATGTAATCTTGGGGCGTCGGATCGGCTAAGGTTATGGTCATCGTGGATGCACAGCTGTTGGACATAGAGAAGCCCAGGGCGCTGGTCAGTTACCTTAAGGCGGCCGGCCGTGTCGGCGAGGACGAAGAGCCCGTGGTGCACGTGCTGACGGGCGGCGTCTCTAACCGCACGGTGCTCGTCAAACGGCACCAGACGGGCGAGGCGTGGGTCGTCAAGCAGGCCCTCCCAAAGCTGCGGGTAGCGGTGGACTGGTTCTCCGACCCCAAGCGGGTCCACCGAGAGGCCCTGGGGTTGCGCTGGCTCGAGGCACTCGCGCCTCCGGA
>DATDKB010000300.1:0-3365 GCA_036520255.1 Rubrobacter sp.
AAGAAGGAGAAGACAACCTTGCCTGAACCTGCTTCTCCACCGCCGCATCCTGGAGCCCCAAGCAGAGCCAGCCCTGCGATCCCCACGCCGCCCAACTTCAAGAAATCCTGGCGGCTCAACGAGTTCTTGCTTGACGGCGCCCTTCCGCCCGCGACTGTATGCTCGCTGGACATCTTCCTCTCCTGTTCCCGACGACTGCATCTTACCATCGGCACGAACATACTCGGATGCCGGCGTATCCTTGCACGGTCAACCTGCCATGCTACTGTGGGCGGAGCCTTACCAGAGGCGAGGAGAGCTCAATGGGTGAGAGCAACACGCCGGTCTCTACGGGGCGTGGCGACGAAGGGACTACGATCCTGCTCGGGGACTACGACCTTGCCCGGGTCGGGCAAGCGGTTCCCTAGCCTCCACTGCAGACCATTGGTATATTGCTCACAAAGCATTGCAGCGGGAAAAGATGTTCCGGGAAGACTTGAAAATGCGCATACGACAGGCAGACTCGGTAAGGACCGCTAGGATCAGCTCCCGAACCGCTACCTGGCTGGCCTGGTCTTTGTGGGTGACATGCGTAGCGCTCATTGCCCTTGCCCTCTTACTCGACTTCCTTACAGACTACGTCCCCCTTCCGTCCGGAGAAAGACTAGACCCCGGCATCGCCATACTAACGGGGGTGCTCTCGCTGGCGTACCCGACGGTCGGCGCACTAATCGCCTCGCGCCTCCCTACCAATCCCATTGGCTGGATCTTCTGTAGTGTAGGACTACTCTACGCAGCGCGGCGCTTGACCGAGGCGTACGCCGACTACGCACTATTGGAGAATTTCGCGTTGCCTTGGGGGGAGTACGTGGCTTGGTTCACGACGTGGATAGGGTTCGCGGGGCCGGTTCTAGCGGGAATATTCCTGATGTTGCTGTTCCCCGATGGTCGGCTACCGTCTCGACGCTGGCGGATTGTGGCGTGGACTGCGGTCTTGGGAGCCGCGTTGACTGCCCTCGGAGACGCATTTGCGCCGGGAAAATTGCGCACTCACTCTTACATTGAGAACCCGTTTGGAGTAGTGGGGGTCATCGGCGGCGGGTTAACAACTTACGAGTTCTTTGCAGCCTCACTGGTGTTCGGTACGACGTTGCTATTAGGGAGCAGTCTCGCTGCGCTTTGCTCGCTCATTGTGCGGCTGCGCCGCGGGCGGGGAGATGAACGCCAGCAGATCAAATGGTTCTTGTACGCCGCTGTGCCGGCAGTTGTCTCCCTAAGCCCGGCCTTACTCGATGCTATACTTCTCCACTTCACCAGTAACTTTCTCTTGTTCGACACAGCGTTCAACTACAAAATCATAGTGTCATGGGACTTTCTAACTTACAGCGTCTATGCTGCCGTGGTCGCTGCGCTCATCGTTCCAGTTTTCACTTACATCGCCATCCTCAAGTATCGCCTCTACGACATAGACGTAGTCATAAACCGTACCCTCGTCTACGGTGCTCTGAGTGCTTGCGTCGTCGGGATCTACGTGCTCGCGGTGGGAGCGTTGGGCGCCCTCTTTCAAGCACGGGGCAACCTCGGCGTCTCGCTGCTAGCCACAGGGGCGGTGGCCGTCCTCTTCCAACCACTTCGGAGCAGGCTCCAGCGCGGCGTAAACAGGCTGATGTACGGCGAGCGAGACGACCCATACGCGGTGACCTCGCGCCTGGGACGACGCCTGGAGGCGACCCTTACCCCCGACGCGGTGCTGCCGACGGTCGTAGAGACGATTGCTCAGGCTCTAAAGCTGCCCTACACGGCTATCCTTCTGAAGGAGGGGGAAGGCTTTCGCACTGCCGCGGCTTACGGAACGCCTAGGGGAGAACCAGAAGTCCTCCCGCTCGTCTACCAGCGAGAGGAGGTCGCGCGCCTGGCACTCGTGCCCAGGGCACCAGGAGAAGGGTTCTCCGATGCCGACAGGCGCTTGCTGGAGGATCTCGCCCGCCACGCCGAGGTCGCGGTGCACGCCGTCAGGCTCACCGCCGACCTGCAACGCTCCCGCGAGCGCCTGGTCGCAACCCGAGAGGAGGAGAGGCGGCGCCTGAGACGCGACCTGCACGACGGGCTGGGCCCCACGCTCGCGAGCCTGGCCCTTAAGCTTGATGCAGCGCGCAAGCTGGTCAGGCGCAAGCCGGGGGACGCAGAGGAGCTGCTCTCGCACCTGAAGGATCAGACACAGGATACAGTGGGCGACGTGAGGCGCCTGGTTTACGGCCTGCGCCCGCCGGCGCTCGACGACCTGGGGCTTGTTGCGGCCGTCCGCCAGCAAGCCGAAAGCCATGGCTTCGTCGTTGACGGCTTCTCTGGAGACACAGAAACGGTGGCCGGAGAAGACGGGCTGATCTTGTTCTCCCTAGCCGTTCCTGAGGATCTACCGCCCCTGCCGGCCGCCGTCGAGGTGGCTGCCTATCGCGTCGCCCAAGAGGCCCTCACCAACGTCGCGCGCCACGCCCACGCCAAGACCTGCCACGTCCACCTGTCACTAGATAAAGGTGCCGGCGTGCTAGGGTTGGAGATCACAGACGATGGCGCGGGCATACCCGAAGATCGGGTCGGCGGGGTGGGCCTCTCCTCCATGCGCGAGCGGGCGGAGGAGCTCGGCGGCACCTTAGCTATCGAACCTGAGCCGGAATGCGGGACGCGCGTGCTGGCGCGCCTGCCGTTGCCTGCCCCGAAAGAGCAGCCTCAAGGAGCGACCTCGTCGCCGTGGAACACACCATACGCATCGTCATAGCCGACGACCATGCCGTCTTTCGGGAAGGACTGCGCGCCGTGCTAGGCGCGGAGTCCGATATGGAGGTAGTGGGTGAAGCGGCTACAGGCAAGGAAGTACTCGAGCGGGCCACCGAGCTTAGGCCGCACGTCATTCTTATGGATATACAGATGCCAGGGATAAATGGCATAGAGGCAACCCGCCGTATCCTTGACGCCAACTTGGGATTCGGGGTCGTCGTCCTTACTATGTTCGAGGACGATGACTCGGTGTTCTCCGCCATGCGCGCCGGGGCTCGCGGTTACATCCTCAAGGGAGCCGACCCCTCCGAGATCCTGAAGGTCGTGCGCGCCGTGGCGGGTGGGGAAGCCCACTTCGGACCGGAGATCGCCCGTCGCCTCGTAGACTTCTTCTCCACTCCCCAACCCGCCTCTCCTACAGAAGCCTTTCCTGAGCTCACGTCTCGCGAGCGTGAGATTCTCACTCTAATCGCCCAGGGCCACTCCAACGCCAACATCGCCGCACGCCTCTATGTCAGCCCCAATACCGTGCGCAATCACATCTCCCACATCTTCGCGAAGCTCCAGGTCGCCGACCGGGCGCAGGCCATAGTCCGCGCCCGCGAGGCTGG
>DATDKB010000301.1:0-6760 GCA_036520255.1 Rubrobacter sp.
GGCATCTCCGTGCGTACCTTCGTCTCGGGCGAGGACGAGCGGCCGCTCTTCGAGGCCGTCGAGGACGCCTTCCGGGACGTGTGGGGACGGCCGCGCGGCACGTTCGAGCGGTTCGTCGGGATCACCGAAACAGGGAGCTTCGATCCCGCGCTCTGGTTTCTGGCGATAGACGGCGACGAGATTGCGGGCGCCACCCTTTGCAAGACGCTCGCCAGCGAGGGATGGGTCAACGTCGTAGGCGTGCGCCGTCCTTGGCGAAACCGCGGCCTGGGCCTCGCCCTCCTTCGCCACGCCTTCGCCGAGTTCCAGCGACGCGGCGTCCGGAAGGTCAGCCTCAGCGTGGACGCCGAGAGCATCACCGGCGCCCCAAGGCTCTACGGACGCGCCGGCATGCGCGTCAGAGAAAGCTACGCTATCTACCTCAAAGAGCTCCGCCCGGGCACAGATCTCAGCGTGAGGTCCTAGAGCGGTCCGTACGACCTGCAGCGACAAACGATTCCGGATCTCATCCAACATCAAACATTTGTTTGACACAGACAGCGGGGTGCGCTAACGTGTTGGCGGATGGAAGAGTCGCTGCATCCGAGGCGTGAGAGGATCTTGCGGTACCTGGCGCGACGTGCCGGGGGTGGGGAGCCGCCGCCGAGCGTGCGCGAGGTGGGGGTGGAGGTGGGGCTGAGGAGCTCGCAGACGGTCCACCATCATTTGAGGAAACTGGAGGAAGAGGGTTTTGTGACGCGGGAGAGCGGGGCGAGGATGGTCCGGCTCACGGAGAAGGGGTGGGGGGTTGCGGGGAGGATGGGTTTGCTTGGTAGGATCGCCGCGGGTCGCGGGCTGGAGGCGGTGGCGACGGACGAGGCCTATTCGCTTGCGGCGGAGCTGCTCGCGTCGCGTTCGGGGCGGCGGAGGTACCTGTTGCGGGTGGTTGGGCAGAGCATGGTTGGTGCCAGGATCGAGGACGGCGACTTGCTGGTTGTGGAGGAGGACGAGAGCCCGCCTGACGGGTCGATAGTCGTCGTGTTGCTCAGGGAAGGCGAGGAGGTGACGGTAAAACGCTTCTACAGGGAGGGGAAGGCGTTGAGGTTGAGGCCAGAGGCTCCTTCGGGAGAGTACGAGGAGATGGTGGTGCCGGCGGAGGAGGCGCGGGTGCAGGGACGCGTGGTCTACGTGCTGCATCCACCGGGGGGGAAGACGGGGGGAGGAAGTCGGGCGTGAGCCAGTTTCCTTCGATGAGCTACGGGTTGCTCCCGTACCTGGTGCTGGCCTGCGTGAGCACGGTCGTCGGCTATTACTTCGCGAGGAAGCGGACCGAGTACGAGGTCGGTTACAGGCACCGCGTCGAGGTCTCCGAGGGCGTTCAGGGGATGGTCATCCCGCTCGTCGAAGAGTTCGAGTCAGCCCTCGAGTACGTGAGAGCGCCGGGCCCGCAAGAAGAGCTGCCGTTAGAGGACATCGAACGCTCCATAGACGGCCTCGAGAAGTACCTCGCGCAGCACGAGGTGTGGCTCGACCGCAGATCCTCCGCCGCCGTTGCGAACCTCATCTCGGCCTTCCGCGCCCGCTCGAGAACCCTGGATCTCCTCCCCCGACGATACGACGATCCCGGCTTCGAGAGGGCCTACGAACGAACCACCGCAGACCTCGCCGAATGGTTGAGGACCGACCTTCCGGCCACCCGCGAAGAACTGGCCGACGCGTTCCGGGGCATGCTTGGCGTCGGGCGCTGGCGACGCCGACTCCTACGCTAACGAGTCTTCAGCGGGACTTTCGCCCGCCAGCGATTCCGCGCAGTTTCTAAGCGCCTCGAGCAGCCGTAAACGCTCCTCGCGGTCCAAACCGGCCAGCATGCGTTCCTCGATGGTCTCGACCTCCCCGTGCGCCAGGGCGACGAGTCGCGCGCCCTTATCTGTCAGAAAAGCAGATAGCACTCGCCCGTGTTCGGGATGCGGCCTGCGTTCGACCATCTTCGAGCCTTCGAGGTTCGTCAGGATCTGGTTCATCGTCTGCGGCGTCACGAAACACCGCCGCGCCAGCGCCGCCCCAGAGAGCCCGGCCTTATCCTCCAGCACGCCCAAGGCCGCGTACTGTGGCGTCGTCAACCCAACCCCCCGCAAAACCGCATCCATCTCCAACCTCAACGCGTGCTGGACCTGCTTCATCTAGTAGCCAACCCTGCGACCAAGCCGTCCCTCTATATCCATAAATTACTCCTTGTGACTATCAGGGTACTGATGTAATAACAGTGGGATGATAACTCTATCAGAGGGGGATGGCGACGGCCGGGGGAAGGTTCGAGTTGCGACCTGTTGGGCCTTATTCGTTTGAGGCGAGCGTGAGGTTTCTGGAGGGGTTTGCGCCTCCGGCTTACGAGGGGAACGAGGCGGGGCATTTGCACCTGGCTTCCTCGCCGACGGTGGCGAGGACGTGGCGGGGGTATGCGTGCGGGAGGAGGGAGGTGTGATCCTCGGCGAGGTCTCGGGCGACGCCGAGGTGGGCGTCGTCAAGAGGCAGGTGGAACTCATACTCTCGCTTGATGTGGACGGCAGCGCGTTCCCCGAAGTTGGGGAGCGGGACCCTGCCGTGGCAAAAAGCTACAGGTCCGTTACCCGGGCTTGCGGTCGGTTTGCTTCTTCTCGCCGTACGAGGCCGCTGCGTGGGCGATCATCGGCCAGCGCATCCGGATTGTGCAGGCGGCGAAGATCAAGAATCGCATGGCCACCGAACTCGGTCCCACCGTCGAAGTCCACGGCGTTAGAGAGCACGCCTTCCCGGGACCAGAGAAGCTAGAGACACTCGGCAACTTCCCCGGCCTCACCCCACGCAAGATAGAATACCTGCGCCGCCTGGCCCGCGAGGCCACCGAAGAAAAACTCGACGCGGCGCACCTGAGGTCCCTGCCGGAACGAGAAGCACTCGCACGACTGGAAGAGTTGCCTGGCACAGGCCCGTTCTCTGCCGGCCTCATCCTGCTACGCGGGGCTGGAGCGCCGGACCTCATACCCACCAGAGAGCCACGCCTCAGAAAGGCCGTCGCGATGGCCTACGCCCTCGAAGCTCCCCCCACACCCGAAGAACTGCAGCGATTGACCCAGACCTGGCGCCCCTACCGAACATAGGTAAGCCTGCACCTGCGAGCCATGCTAGAGGACGAAACCGGAGAAACAAGAAGATAGTCCAGAAGACCCCCTGCCACAACCGCCCAATGCCCAGCACAACAAGAACCTGAAAGCGAGGCCGCAGGCCGAAGCGTGCTGACAAGCGAAGCCCGGAGGGCCAAGCGTGCTGAAAGCGGAAGCCGAAGGCTGGAGCGTGCTGAAAGCCGCCCGAAGGGCGCAGCGTGCTTCTTGCGGGTCGCTTGCGCGGCGGTTAACATTGCTCCATACGGCGCATCCCGTGCGAATTGTCCGGGCATCGTTTGTGAAAGGGAAAGGTTCGTGGAGCGGTGAGCGCAGCGTTATCGATTACGGATGCGCCCGGCACCGCGTGCCGTGTGTTTCTCGAGGGCTGGAGGCTCTCGTAGGCTGGTTCCGGGAACATCCGCGCGACGTGCGGTCCTGGCCTGGCCGGGTACTTCGCCACGTGCGCACCGCCTCGGCGGCCTACGTGGTGCTGTTGCTCTCGCTCTTGCTCACGGGGCTCGCCTGGTACTACGTGCGGGAGACCGTCGAGGCGCAGAACCAGGTCCGCTTCGACGAGACCGTTCAGGCCACGAGGGCGGCCGTGGACCGGCGAACGGACGCCTACCTCGACGCCCTCTTCGGCGCCCGCGGCGTATTCCTCGCCAGCAACGCGGTCGAGCGCGAAGAGTGGGAGAGCTACGTCAAGGGCATAGAGACCAAGACCCGGCTGGAGGGTCTTCAGGCGCTCGGCTTCGCTCGGTACGTCAAGCCCGAGGAGCGGGTGGCCTTCGTTCGGAGGGCTGAAGACGAGGGACAGCCGAAGATGCGGCCAGACCTGGATCCCGGCGGGGAGCGTTCCGCCTACTTTCCGCTCGCGCTCGTCGCCCCCCTGGATAAGGCCAACCTCAACATGATCAACTACGATTACTACACTGACCCTGCCCACAGAGTCGCCATGAACCGGGCGCGTGACTTCGGGTCTCCGCGGGCGACCAGGATGGTCTACGTCTTGACGGAACCCCCCGAAGGCTCGAGCGCGGACCTCGCCCTCGGCCAGGGTTTCGCCGTTTACCTTCCCGTGTACGAGGAGGGGAAGCCGGTGGATAACGTCGCCGAGCGGCGGAAGGCCCTGAAGGGTTTCATCGTGGGATATTTCAGGCGGGACGGGCTGTTCGACGACGTGTTCGGGAGCGGCTTCGACCCGGCCATAGACTTCGAGGTCTACGACGGCGCCGACGTGGGGTCGAGCGCGCTCCTCTACGACGAAGACGGGGTGAAGCACGCTGGGGACGAAGGGTACGATCCGCTCTTCTCCAGGCAGAGCCGCAGCGAGGTGGCGGGACGCCCGTGGAGCCTGTATTTCGCCACGTTACCCGGGTTCAACAAGGGCGCCGAGAGCAACCTGCCGGCCTTCGTGCTCGCCAGCGGCATAGGCGTTAGCCTCCTGCTCTTCGGGATCTCCTGGATGCTCGTGCGAAGCCGCATCCTGGCCGAGGATGCCAGCAAAGACCTCGAGGACGCCAACAGGGAACTCGAAGGGGCAAACAGGGAGCTGGAGACGTTCTCCTACTCGGTCTCCCACGACCTCAGGGCGCCTCTGAGGACCATAGACGGGTTCTCCCAGATACTCCAGGAGGACTACGAGGACGCGCTCGACGAGGAAGGGCTCGATTACCTCGGTCGCGTCAGGGCGGCCAGCGGGCACATGGCCACGCTCATAGACGACCTGCTCGACCTCTCCAGGGTGGGACGCAGGCCCCTGCGCAGGGAGTCCGTCGACCTGGCCCGCCTGGCGACGGAGATAACGGAAGATTTGAGGGCGGCGCAGCCGGAGCGGAACGTCGAGTTCGTGGCGGGGGTAGACATTAAAGCCTACGGCGACGTGAGCCTGCTCAAGGTGGCGCTGGAGAACCTGCTCGGGAACGCGTGGAAGTTCACGGAAAGGGAGGCGGAGGCGCGGATAGAGTTCGGGGTGGATAGGAGACCCCGCCCGGGTTATCTAGCCCCCGTTTACTTTGTGCGGGACAACGGGGCCGGCTTCGACCAGGCTTACTCGGACAAGCTGTTCGGGGCCTTCCAGAGGCTGCACGGGCAGGACGAGTTCGAGGGAACGGGCATAGGGCTGGCGACGGTGGCGCGCATCATCCACAGGCACGGCGGCCGGGTCTGGGCCGAGGGCGAGGTGGGCGAGGGGGCGACCTTCTACTTCACGCTCGGGGGCAGGGACCAGGGGGACCGCGCCCCGTCGGCGAAGAAGGCCGAACTTGCGTGAGGCCCGCACCGGGAAGGTCCGGGCGACCGCTGCCAGGACCTTGCGCGTGCTGGTCGTCGAGGACTCCGAAAACGACGTGATGCTCCTCCATCGGGAGCTGCGTCGGGGCGATTATGAGCCCCTCCACGAGAGGGTCCACACCCCGGAAGGCATGGAAGAGGCGTGGCGCGCGGCGGAGGCCGGTGGAGAACCTTTCCAGGTAGTCATATCCGACTACTACATGCCCCGCTTCGGGGCGCCCGCGGCCCTGGAGCTGCTGCGGAGACTCGACCCCGGGGTCCCGTTCATCGTCGTCACAGGCAAGGTGGGGGGGAGGACGCTGCGGTGGAGATCATGAAGTCTGGGGCCGACAACTACCTCACCAAAGAGAACATGAGCAGGCTGTGCCCCGCCATCGAGCGCGAGCTCAGGGAGGTCGAGGTCAAGAGGGAGCGGGAGCTGGCGCTCAGCAGGAGCGAGGGCCGTTTCAAGCGCCTCGTCGAGCAGGCGGCCGACGCCATCTTCGTGCACGACCTCGAAGGCCGCCTGCTCGACGTAAACCGCCAGGCCTGCGAGGGCCTCGGGTACACAAGGGAGGAGCTCCTGTCCATGTCCGTCGCGGACATCGAGGCTGGCTACGAGCCGGGCTCGCTGGAAAAGTTATGGAGCCAAATCGGCTCGGGCTCACCGCGCACGCTCGGAGGCACCCACCGCCGCAAGGACGGGTCCACGTTCCCGGTAGAGATCCGCGTCGGCGTCTTCGAGGACGAGGAACGGCCGTTGATGCTCGCCCTTGTCCGCGATGTCTCCGGGCGCAGGGAGGCGGAAGAGAAGATCAGGTAGAGCGAGACCCGTTACCGGACGCTCGTGGAGCAGATCCCGGCCGTAACTTACGTCCAAGAGCCCATCGAGTCTGAGAACCCGAAGGCCATCACGTACATGAGCCCACAGTACGAGGCCATGCTCGGCTACCCCGCAAACGCCGAGATCGTCGACGAAGAGCACTGGCTCAAGACGTTGCATCCCGAAGACAGGGAGCGGGTGCTCGCCGAAGAGATCAGGACCGACGAGACCGGCGAACCCTACAAGATAGAGTACCGCCTGATCACCCGCGACGGAAGCGTGGTGTGGGTGCACGACGAGGCGGAGCTCGTCAGGGACGGAGGGGGCGAACCGCTGTACTGGCTCGGGGTCCAGTACGACATCACCGAGCAGAAACGCACCGAGGACGAGTTAAGGAAGAGCGAGGAGCGTTTCAGGGCCACCTTCGAGCAGGCCGCCGTCGGCATCTTGCAGGTCGGGCTCGACGGGGGGTGGCTCAGGTTCAACGACAAGTTCTGCGACATCGTCGGCGACGAGCGCGAGGAGCTCGGGGTGGCGAGCGTCTTCA
>DATDKB010000302.1:0-5287 GCA_036520255.1 Rubrobacter sp.
GGCACTCGGCGAGTACGGGCGGTGGGATCATCTTGATCGCCAGCGCGACCCCGAGCGGGATGAGGATCAGATCGTCCAAATACCCGAGGACCGGGACTGGGTCGGGTATGAGATCTATGGGGCTGAAGGCGTACCCGGCCACGACGGCGGCGAAGACCCGCGCGTACCAGGGCACCCTCGGGTCCTTATAGGCCAGATACAGCGCGTACACCTCGACTTTGAGCCTGCGCGCCCAGGACTCGAGCCGCTCGATAGGCCCCACCTTCAGGGACTCGATGCCAACGAAAACACTTCGCTCATGAACTGCTTCGTGCCCTCCGGCCCCGTTGCACGCAGCATGATCTCCCCACCACCCGGCTCGAAAACAAGCTCGAAGCGGAAAAAAGGCCAGCAGGAACGCTCAGCCAGCACGACCTCCGTGAGCCGCCTCTCATAATCCGCGTCCCCAGGGAAAGCGAACTGGTAACCGTCCTCCAACTCGCCCGCGAGACGGCTGGTGTTCAGCAGGCCACCGACGGCTTCCCTGCGCCGGTCCTGTTCGCCACCGACGAGGTTGCAGGCAATCGGTAGTTCTTTTTTCAACCTCGTCCCACTACTCTTGTGTGCAACAGTCGCCTTCGCAATCCCCGCCGGGGACCACGGGCGCCGTACAGCAGCTCTCGCCGCGCCACGACTCGCGGCCCTCCTTGACGGCTACGCCGGCGATGAGAAGCGCCGTCACGGGGTCTGCCCACCACAGCCCGAAGAGTGCGTTCGCGCCGAGCCCTACAAGTAGGGCCGCGGAGAGGTAGGCGCAGAGCATATTCTGCCTACCTTCGCTTTTCGTCGCCGAAGAACCCAGCTTCTCACCAATGCGGGCCTTGGCGATAGCGAGCGGGGGCATCATCACCAGCGTCAGGGTGGCGAGGCCTATCCCGATCCAGCTCGCCTCCGGCCGAGCGCCGACAACGAGGCTCCTCGCCGCCTCGAAGCCTACGTAGGCAGCGATGATGTAAAAGCTTACGCCGATGAGCTTCTGGACGCGCCGCTCCGCCGCTTCCGAAGAGGTACGCACCGCGGCGAACCGCCAAAGCAGTATGATCCCTGCTAACGTTTCTATGAGCGAGTCGGCGCCGAAACCGAGGAGCGCGATGGACCCGGCTACGGTCCCAGCACCGACCGCGACGGTGGCCTCCACGCCGTGCCAGCCCACCCCGAGCCAGGCCACCAGCTTCGCCCGCCCGACGAGCCGTTCCCGCTCGCCTACTTCATGCTTGCGCGACAACTGGAGCGATTGCCCACTCAAGAGGCCACCTTCGCTCCACTACCCAACACGGCCCGCAGCAGCGACCTTCCATCGTCCGTAAGCGAGTACATGACGAGCTTTCCATCCCTTCTGGAGCTGACGAGGCGGCACGAGCGGAGCAACCTGAGGTGGTGAGAAACGAGGTTCTGGGCGCGGGAGGAGATCCAGGCCAGGTCGCACACGCATAACTCCCCGCCCTCCAGAAGGGCCGCCGCGAGCAACAGCCGCGTCGGGTCAGAGAACATACGCGCGCGCTCTGCAGCGTCCCTCGCAGCCTCTGTCCCGACCATCCTCCTGCGTATCTCCTCAGCCCGCGGGGCGTCGATGCATAGCAGGTCACAGCGCTCGTCGCTCATAACGCCATTCTAACGAACGTTGATACGTTTTTGCAAGCGGGGTATTAGTCGTCGGGGAAGGAGGGAAAGCGGAGGGTTTGGAGGGAGGCGTGGTGGTCGCTTATGTGGTCCACCTGCAGGGTGGTATGGGAGACACCGTATTCGTGGGCGAGGAGATCTTCGAGTTCGCGCCGGCGGGCGTGGCAGTCCTCGTGGCTGCCTACGAGGACGTGGGCGGAGAGTGCGGGGAAGCCGGAGGTTATGGTCCAGATGTGGAGGTCGTGGACCTCGACTACGCCCTCGGCCGATGCCATCTTCTGGCCCACTTTCGTTGCGTCCAGGTCGGAGGGTGTCGCTTCGAGGAGGATGTTGGTCGAGTCCTTCAGAAGTTTCCAGGAGCTGCCAAGGATCAGGACCCCGATGGCGACGCTTATGAGGGGGTCTGCGTAGCGCCAGCCGGTGAGGATGATGACGGCCGCGGCCACTATCGCGCCGACCGAACCGAGAGCATCGGCGAACACGTGGCGCATGGCGCCCTGCACGTTCAGGCTCTGGCCACCGGACCGGTATAGGATGATCGCGCCGGCGGCGTTGACGAGGAGTCCGAGCGCGGCAACGAGCAGCATCGGTCCGCCGAGGACCTCTGGCGGATCGCTGAGGCGCGAGTAGGCTTCGACGAAGACCCAGATCGAGACCGCCACAAGCGTCACGCCGTTCGCGAGGGCCGCGAGTATCTCCGCCCGCCTGTAGCCGAAGCTCCTGTTTGGCGTTGCCGGCCTCTGCGCCAGCCACGCCGCGAAGAGGGCGAGCCCGAGCGAGAAGTTATCCGAGAGCATGTGCCCGGCGTCCGCGAGTAGCGCGAGGCTGCCCGTGAGGAAGCCGCCAATGATCTCCACCACCGTAAAGCCCGCCGTCAGGGCGAGCACGAGGGCGAGCGCGCGCCGGTTTTCCTCGCCGTGTTCGTGGTCATGATGTCCCATGGCGTTATTTTATCGCTGGAAGAGGCAAGCTGGGTTCACGCAGCTTGCGCGGTACTCAACCTTACCCGGACTTTTCGCCAAGCGTGACTTCGAGGTTCGTTTCGTCCCCGTCGCGGAAGACCCTCAGGGTGACCGTGTCGCCTGGTGCGTAGTCGCGCAGGGCGCCGAGGAGGTCGCCGTAGCTCTCCACCCTGACCTCGCCGAGGGCCGTGATGATGTCTCCCTTCCGTACCCCGGCGTCGGCGGCCGCGCTACCGGGCACGACCTGTTCAACAAGAGCCCCGGAGTCCACCGGCAGGTCGAACTTGCTGGCGTCCTCGGGGCTCAGGTCGGTGGTCAGGACGCCGAGGTAGGCCGTCGAGACCTCGCCGGTGTCGATCAGCTGGTCCGCAACCGAGACGGCGGTGTCAGATGGTATCGTGAAGCCGAGGTTCTCGGCGCCCGTCTGGGCTGGCGGCAGGTAGGCGACGTTTATACCGATGATCTGGCCGTCGCGGTCGGCCAGGGCGCCGCCCGAGTTGCCGGGAGAGATGGCCGCGTCGGTCTGGATCAGGTCCACCAGCGCCCGCGCCTCCGGGCCACCCCCGGTGAGCTCGGGCGGAAACTCCCGGCCCACGCCGCTGACGATGCCGGAGGTAACCGTAGACTCAAAGCCCGAAGGGCTGCCGATCGCCACCGCGAGCTGGCCGACGAGGGGTGCGTTCTCGTTGAATGTTGCAGCCGGCAGACCATCGCGGTTCACCTTCAGCACGGCGATCTCGGTGTTCGGGTCGGTGCCGACCACGCTCGCCTGTTCGGTGGTGCCGTCGGCGAAGGCCACGTTCACGCCGGTGGCATCTTCCACGACGTGGTTGTTGGTGATTATGTAGCCGTCGGAGTGGTAGATCACACCGCTCCCTATGCCCTCGCCCCTCTGGGTCCCGAGCGGCGTCTGCTGCACGGCCCTGACGTTGACCTGCACCACGCTAGGTCCCACCTCCGAGGCGACCAACGCGACCGGCTCGTCCGCGGGTATGCGGGAGGACGCTCGTGAAGGAGCCTGGGACGACGCTCCCGGCGAAGCCTTGGCCGCGTTCTCGCCGCCGCTGTTTCCCTGTGATGCAGGCTGACTCTGCGAACACCCCGCCAGCACCACTACGGTGAGCACGGTGGCGAGCGCGGCTGTGCGTGTTCTAGATCTAGGATTCAACGTGTTGGAACCTCCTGTGGGCGCCCGGGGCGCGTCGTTAGCCACAGAGTCTATACGAAGGTCGTGCTCCGCAGGTGTGAACGGCGCGTCAAGGCCAATACCATGTTTCTGTGAATCAGTTCGAGGGGCCCATACCAGCGGCTCAGGTGAGTCGCCCGTCGGCGTCTGGTTCCTGACCCGTCGCCATGCGCGGCTGGTAGTGTTGGGCGAACACCTGACCTACGAGCTCTCTGCGGCTGCGCACCCCGACCTTGTCGAAGATGGCCTTGAAGCGATCCCGAACCGTGTTGGGCGTGATGTAGAGCTCCTCGGAGACTTCGGCCGTCGACAGCCCGCGCAGTACGAGCTTAGTTATCTCGCCCTCGCGCTTGGTCAGACCGTAGGCATCGACTATGAGGGGCGCGATCTCGGCAGGGCGCGCCTCCTAGAAGATGACGAGCGCTGTGGATGAGTTGATGGCGACACACGCCGAGATCCACATGCCCACGGGAGAGGTGGTCGGTCCTGATGGACTCAAAGGCTTTGCTGGCGTCTGGCGTGGCTCGTTCCTCGACTGGCACTCGACCTTCGAGGAGCTGGTCGCGGAAGGAGACACGGTGGCCGGGCGGTGGACGGGTCGGGGCACGCACCGGGGCGAGATGCAGGGCATCCCTCCCACCGGCACGCACGTCGAGGTGCCGGGCAGCGTCTTCTACCGGATCGTCGGCGGGAAGGTCGTGGAGTTCCGGGCCCAGTTCGACATGATGGGCCTGATGCAGTAGTTGGGCGCAATCCCATCATCGCAGTCGGCCGAGGCTTGATGCGTTAGGCAGGTGCCACTTCGGGAAGGAGAAGGCGGATGCAAGAGCAGATCAATGGCACTGTGGGGATCGCGGCCCTCGCGGCGACACGACCCCCTGTTGGCAGACTGCGGCCATCGGCGAGCACGAGCGCTCTTTGCGGACCAGGTGTGCCGCCCTGCGAAGAGATCTCTCCGCAAGGCTCCTCGCGCTGACCGGGCGACACGTTTCCTCACGCAAGATCTACGCAGACGAACACATGGCGGTCGCGGGCGTGGACGACGTGACGTTCCGGCTTCATCACAGCGGCCTCGTTCTGGTGCGCACCTGTGCCCACTGCGGGACGGGGCACTTCGAGAGCCCAAAGATTGGTAATTTCTCAGATCTCGGGTACGCGCTCTCGGCCTGGGGGCCGCTGCACGAGGACTGCGAATGCTATTCGGAGGAAGACCCTCCAGACCTTTGATCGGGCTTACGCGGTGTTCCCGGAGGCCGGCTCGCGCAGGGCCTCCTTGACCTTCTCTTCTTCTTCCTTGAAATAGAGGAAGACATCCTGGGCGAACCTTATGGCGTGCTCTTCGGGGAGGTTTATTCGACGGTTATTGAGTACGGACTCAAGCTCCTTGATGGCCGCGTCGGCCATCCCGACCATCGTCTCGGCCTCCCTCAGGGTCTCATCGCGCTCCGCGTCGGAGAGCGAGGAACCGGCCTTCAGTCGC
>DATDKB010000303.1:0-5643 GCA_036520255.1 Rubrobacter sp.
GAGCACGACCCGCGGAGGGGGACCGAACCCGGGTCGGGCACCGATAGCGTCGGGACGGTCGAGCTGATCGCGCTCGCCGCCGAGGCCGAAGGCCCCATGCGGGCGGTGTCCGAGGCGGAGGCGCTCGAGGGCCGCGGCCTCCTGGGCGACCGCTACGAGCGTGGGGCCGGGACCTTCTCCAACCCGAAAGGAAGCGGCTACGATCTCACGCTCGTCGAGGCCGAAGCTTTGGAGGAGCTCGACGCCCTTGGCGTCGAACTGCCGCCCATCGAGGCGCGGCGCAACCTCGTCGTGAGGGGCATCGTGCTGGACGAGCTCATCGGACGGCGCTTCAGGGTCGGGAAGGTCGAGTGCTACGGCCAAAGGAGGTGCGAGCCGTGTTCGCACCTCGAACGGCTAACGCGGCCCGGGGTCTTGCGCGGCCTCGTGCACAGGGGCGGGCTGCGGGCCGACGTGCTCTCGGGCGGTATGATCCGGCCCGGCGACGGCATCGAGGCGTTGCCGTAGGGTCGCGTGCCGTCTTCTGCTGGTATTCACCGGAGTGCGTGGAAGGGGTTTTCTCAGAAGTTCGGCCACAGGGGGTTCCGAGATCCGAGTCGTCCCTCGGGATTATGTGCGCATCAGATGCATATAGCTCTCGGGATATCTCCGCAAGAACTCCGCCAGCCCCATCGGCGGGTGGCCGGTTAGCTCGCCGACCGTGCGCCCGAACTTCAGGGCCTCCCGCAGGCGTGCGGCCAGGGGAGCGACGTTGACTGAGGCCCACTCCCCGCCGAAGGGCAGCGGCTTGCTCCGCTCCACCAGAACGATTAGAAAGCGGTTGAGGAACCCGTTGGCGGCCTCGACCTTCGTAAGCCTCCGAAGCAGCTCTTCGATGGTGATGTGGCCCAGCAAGCTGATGTGCGGATCGCTCGCCCGAAGGGGGCTGTTCTTGGTCAGCGTTGCGAGCCCGCCCCCGTCCCAACCTTGTCGCAGCACCGGGGACAGGATAGAGCCATCTCTGGGTGACGCTTTCAGGGGACCCGCAAACTCTCCCTCGACCACCAGCCGCCGCTTGTCCTCAACACCGGGATCTATGACGTGTTGCTCGCCGTCCTTCTCGGTGACCACGGGGTCGCGCACCTGGTATATAAGGCCTTCGCCGCTGCTCAGGCCGGTCAATATGCACTCTTCGTACCAGAACCGGTCGGCGGCGCGAAAAAGGTCGAGCACGAATCCCAGGGAGGTCCCCTTCCTCGCCTTGGAGGAGCGACCCACCAGCAGGGCGAAGAGGTTGCAGTAGTGGAAGTCCGCACCCACCCGAAGATAAGCCGAGCGACCTAGCGCGTTGCCGAAAGCCACTAGCACGTTTATCAAGAGGGCCACGAGGTGCGCCTCGCTGTAGGGGAGGATGATCTTCACGATCTCGCCCGGTAGCCCGTAGAGGGCTTCTTCGGCAAGCTCGGGACACCTCGCTGGCTCGGGACTGGGTGCTTTCATCGTGCTGACTCCACCACGGTCGGTTCGACGCTCGTAGGCGTCAGGCTCGTAGTGCTCGCGCAGCTCCCGCCAGCCGTTCTCCTGACAGGACGCGTGATGGCAGCCCGCCGCTATAGCGCCGCCGGGGTGCTGGACGATGTAGGCGCTGTTGTCCGCATGCCCATTCCAGGGGCACTCCGAAAGTATGTACCGTTAGCCTCCCCTTCCCCACGGTCCTTCGCGCCTAACCGGGACGTCTTGTTCTCTGATCCAGCCCCAGAGTTCCGCTTGCTTCTCAATAATAATGTACGGTACGCAAGCCCCTACGAGTTTCGGGAGCTGTGGCCCTCCAACTAGTCCTGTTTCGCATCTAGCAAAATACTCACCCTTCGATCGGTAGAAGCCCTGGACGTAGGCGGGGGAGAGGTTCTTGAGACATCATGCTCTCGGTACAAACCCTGGGATGATATTGCGCGTTCTGCTGGAGGGGGCTGGCACTCGGCAGATAGAACTGATCAGAGATTAAGGGAAACGGAGGCCTTGGTTACTCGTTCGGTGTGGCGCGGCTCAAGCCCACGCTGGAGAGTAGTAGGTCTCCGAAGTTCTCCTCCTGGTGCCACTGTATCTGAAAAGTGCATAATCTTTGAAGTAGGCGATGCCCCATCGAACCAGCGACCTCTGCCGTGTGAAAGGGAAGCTTGCTCGTTCGCTATCGTTCGCTGATATCCGATTTGAGCATTCCCAAGCCTAACAGCTCGGTACTCCCGCCGTGGAAGTTCGCCATCGTTCGCACCGGTTGTCGTCAAACTGTCGTCAGACCATCATTGTCCACATGCAAATTTTGTGTTTAGAGTCGCGGCCCGGTCGGGCGAGTCTTCGCAGAATCTTTATGAGTGGGCGATGTCCTATCGAACCAGCAGCCTCTGCCGAGTAAGGGCAGTACGATTGGCTGCTGGAGATTTCTCCAGGTTGCAAAATTCCTGCAAATAGTAGTATTTGGATGCAAGTGCTTTTCTCTAGTTTTCAGGAGAATTACTCGGGTTGCTGCACACTCTGGCAGGTTGATCGTATGTCAGCGGCTTCGCGGCTGAGACTTCTACAGGGGGCCACCTCGAAGTGGATGGAGTTTTCCTGCAGTTCTTCCAGCGCCGAATCGTCGATGCCTGTATCGGTGACCAGTAGGTCGAAGTCGCGCAGGTGGGCGAGGCGGTGCAGGGCAACCTTATTGAACTTGGTGTGGTCCACGAGGAGCACGCGGCGCTTGGCAGATCTCATCATCGCCCGCTTACCACGCATGATCTCCTGGTCCTGGTGTAGGGCCAGGCAGTCGGAGACGGCGGAGGTGGACATGAAGAGCACGTCGGCCCGCACCGCGGAGAGCGCGGCCTCGCAGACCGCACCGCCGAAAGCGTCCAACGCCGGCAGGTACTGCCCACCGAGCAAGATCAGGTCTATTCCCCGCACCCCGTCCAGCTCGTCCAAGACCAGCGAGAAATTCGTAATGACTGTGAGGGGAGCCTTCTCCGGCAGCATCCGCGCTAGCACGAGGGCGGTGGTCGACTCGTCGAGCATCACCGACTGACCAGGCTCTATCTGTTCCAGCGCGAACCGGGCGAGCGCCTCCTTCTCCGCCAGCGCCGCTCTCAGCCGGTAGCGAACGTTGCTGTCGAAAAAGCTTGAAGGCTGGGCCGTGACCCTCCCGCGCAGCTTCAGCAAGACACCCTGGCGCTCCAGCTCGTCGAGGTCACGGTGGATCGTGATCAGGCTGACGTCGAACTGCTCAGCCAAGTCCTTGATCGGCACCGAACCCCGCTCCAAAAGGTACTCGGTCATCAGACCCTGACGCCTAACCATCTTGTCATTGCGGCTCCCGCCAGAGCCGTCTCCAGACAAACCGACTATCTCCCTTATCGCTCCCACGTCACGTCAACACTCCAAGTATGATTGTACCGCCTTTACACCCCGGCTCTTCCATGCGGAGGAAAAGATGCTTCGCTATTGACAACGAATCGTTTCATGACTTATGATAAATATTAAGGGGTAGAATTACGAAATGTGGGGTGGAAGCCGGAGAACCGGAGAGGGCTACGCGGTCGGAGCGACCTATGCCGCCGCTGTTCGGGGTAGGTTGGCTTCGCGGGCGGCTCCAGAGGTAGTGGTGAGTCGACATGTAACCCGGTAAACGCGGGAAGGGAGCGAAGTTGGCGAACGAGGGAACGGGTTGGCGCAAGATCGACCGCCGGCAGTTTTTGCGGGGAGTCGGGGCGGGGGCGGCATTAAGCCTGGCCGGTTGCGGGGTGGACTTCTCGCAGAAGCGAACGGGGGGGCAGAACGCCTCGAAGGTTAAGGGCGATTTCTCGTGGACCAGGGAGAAGGGGAAGACGGTCAACGTGCTCTTCGCGAAGCACCCGATGGCGGATTCGTTTATCGTGGAGCTGCCGAGCTTCAAGGAAAAGACCGGCATAAAGGTCGCTTACGATACGCTGCCTGAGGAGGAATTCTTCCAGAAGCTCAGGACCGACCTCGCAACCGGCGAGGGAAACTACGACGCCTTTATGTGCGGGCCGCCGAACAACTGGGAGTTCGCCGCGCCCGGTTGGAGCGCGTCGCTCGACGAGTACATAGAGAACCCGGCGCTCACCAGCCCGGACTACGATCTCAACGACTTCTACCCGGCGGCGCTGGGCGTCAACCGGTGGAAGGGCAAGCTATGGGCCATACCGGCCAATGAGGAGGGTTACGCGCTTTTCTCCCGTAAGGACGTACTCCAGGAGGCCGGTATAGAGGCCCCTCAGACGTGGGACGAGCTGATCGCGGCTGTCAAAGAGGTCGACGGCAAGACCTTCGCGGGCAAGAAGGTCGACGGCTTCGTCGCCCGCGGCGACAAGACCTTCCCGACTATCCAGTCGGGCTACAGCACGGCCTTCCTGGGCTACGGCGCCACGGACGTGGACGACTCCGGCAAGGTCGCCATCAACAGCCCCGAGGGCATCAAGGCGACCGAGAAGTGGGCCGAGGTGATGAGCTACGCGCCAAACAACGTCGGCACCTTTACCTGGTACGAGGCGATGAACCACTTCGCGGCGGGCAACGCGGCGTTCTTTATAGACGCGGACCATATGTCCGAGACCTTCGAGGACCCTGAGGCTAGCGAGATCGTCGGCAAGGTCAACTACGACCTGCCGCCTGAGGGCGAAGCCGGCAGGATGGGGAACATCTGGCTGTGGTCGCTGGGTATGTCCGCGGCCTCCAAGAACAACGTTGCCGCCTGGCTCTTCCTGCAGTGGGCGACCACGAAGGAGCAGCTGGAGAAGGCCATCCCGAAGGGGAACATCAACCCTACGCGACAGTCGCTAGCCAACTCCCGGACCATGAAGAGTTACACCAAGGACTGGGGCGGCTACAACGAGACTTGGCAGACTATCCTCTCGGATCACGCCGCCTGGGAATATATTAAGTCGCCCAAGTACCCGGAGTATGGTGACCGCTGGGCGCTCGCTATCCAGGAGGTCGCGCTCGGCAAAAGCAGCGCCAAGGAGGCGCTCGACGCGGCGGCCGGGGACATGCAGGAGATCCTCGACTCCGCCAAAAGCTAGCGATTCGGAGTAGTTGAAGATGAACTCGTCGCGGCTACTGCCTTACCTACTCATGCTGCCTGGGATAGCGCTGCTTCTGGCTGTGCTCTACCCGTTTCTGAGCGGGGTGTACTGGAGCTTCACAGATTTCGACCTCACGCTAGGCCAGAACCCCGCTTTCAACGGTCTGTCAAACTACTTTGATGCCTTCGGTTTGGGGGGAGAAGGCCTGCACGCCATCCTCGTGACCTTCGCCTACGCAGCGCTGGCGGTGGCGACGCAGACGATCTTGGGCTTCGGGGTAGCGCTCTTGCTCATGCGGGAGGGACTGCACATCAGGTTCTTCAGAGCCCTCATCGTGCTGCCGCTCCTTATGCCGCCGGTGGTAGCCACCATGATGTGGCGCGTGATGATGACCCCGGGCGGAGTGCTCAACTACATGCTCAGCTGGGTTCACTTACCGCCGTTTGACTGGCTCGGCTCGACGAGCACGGCGCTCTTCTCGGTGGTCCTCATAGATACCTGGATCTACACGCCGTTCGTGATCCTGATCCTGCTAGCCGGTATGCAGTCCATCCCGGAAGAGATCCACGAGGCGGCCCGGGTGGAC
>DATDKB010000304.1:0-3423 GCA_036520255.1 Rubrobacter sp.
GTCCGCCAGCTCTTCGAGCAGCGTCGCGGCTCCCCTTTTCGGCGTGCGAAAGTAGTCGGAAACCCAGCGGCCCACGGCGACGCCGAGGGCGCGCACGGCCTTGAGAGCCAGCGCCCGCCGGACCTCCCGTTCATTCGGGGCGAGGGCGTCTTCCCAGGTGGGCAGGGCATTCGCCAGCACGCGTTCGCGCAGGTCGTAGACGCGGTTGAAGTTCTCGCGGTGCGAGATCATCAACTCACCAGCGGCGAACAGGTGCTCGAGCGCCCGTTTCTCGGGCTTCCACTCCCACCAGCCTCCGGCCTTCCCGTCGGTGCGAGCAAACTCCGCCGAACGTACGGCCCCTTCCTCCCGGATACGTCCCATCACGTGTTCCAACGCGTTCGGGTGGGCCTCCATCCAGGCCCGCGTCTTTTCGGTCTTCTCGATCATGAGCCGCCGGTAAAGTCCGTAGTCCTCGATGGGAATAAAACACGCCGCGTGCGACCAGTACTCGAAAAGGAATCCTTCAGCCAAAAGCTCGTCCAGCCACCGCGACTCATAGGAACCCAATCTGCTCCAAAGCACCAGGTAAGGACTACGCGCGACTACCGAGATGGAGTCGATCTGCAACACTTCCATCCTCCGAATAGCGTCGAGCACGTCGGCTTTGATCGCGGGACGCTGCGGCGAAGAGCCAAGACCCTGCGCCGCGAGCAACGACGTGCGCGCCGCTTCCTTTGAAAACTCGATCCTTCCCACCTCCCGCCGAACACCGAAGTCCACCCTGGTTATACGGCAGACGTCAGCGTCTAACGAGTACCGAAGTAGGCTTGAGGCTTCAGCTGCCAGGTTTTCCTAATGCTGAAGCCTATCCTTGTAGCAGGCTCCTACCCATCAGGAATTCGTTGGCCTGCCTCGCGGCTTTGCGGCCTTCGGCGATGGCCCAAACTATGAGCGAGGCGCCGCGTTTGGCGTCGCCGGCAACGAAGAAGCCGGGCTCACGGGTGCCGAAGCCGCCCTCGGAATGAATGGCACCCCGGTCGGTGTAGCCGAGGTCCATCTCTTCCATAAAGCGATCCTGAACCGGGCCCGTGAAGCCGATGGCGAGGAGGACGAGGTCGGTCTCTATCTCGAAGTCTGAGCCTTCCTTGGGGACCGTTTTGCCTTCGGAGGTGCGCTCGGTCTCGACGGCGTGCATCCTTTCGACGTGGCCGTCGGAACCGGTGAAGCCCGTGACGGCGACGGAGAAGCCGCGTTCGCCACCCTCCTCGTGGGCGGGGTAGGTGTGCAGGATAAAGGGCCAGTCCGGCCAGGTCAGGTGGTCGGGGTTTTCAGGCGGCTTGGGGCCGTGGGTGAGGACTTTTACCGAGGCGCAGCCTTCGCGGTGGGAGTTGCCGAGGCAGTCGGCGCTCGTGTCGCCGCCGCCGAGGATCACGACTTTCTTGCCGGAGGCGGAGATCTCGACCTCCGCGTTTGTTGGGAGGCCTGCAACCCTCCTGTTCTGCTGCACGAGGTAGTCCATCGCGAGGTGGATGCCGCCGAGCTCGCGACCAGGCACGTCGAGGTCGCGCCCCTGCAAGGCGCCGACGGCGAGGACGACGGCGTCGAACTCGCTCTTCAGCTCCTCGGTGGTCGGGTCTTCGCCAACGTGGGCGTTCGTGCGGAACTCGACGCCTTCCTCTTCCATGATGGCGATGCGCCTATCGACGAGCCACTTCTCGATCTTGTAGTCGGGGATGCCGTAGCGGAGGAGGCCACCGATCTTATCGTCTTTCTCGAAAACGACGGCCGTGTGCCCGGCCCAGTTGAGCTGCTGAGCCGCAGCGAGCCCGGCGGGCCCGCTGCCGACGATGGCGACCCTCTTGCCTGTGCGCATCTCCGGCGGCGTCGGTCTTGCGACCACCCATCCTTCGTCGAAAGCTCGGTTGATGATCGAAAGTTCTATCTCTTTGATGGTTACGGGCTTGTCGTTGATGGCGAGGACGCATGCGGCCTCACACGGGGCGGGGCAGAGCATGCCCGTAAACTCGGGGAAGTTGTTGGTCTGGTGCAGGCGGTCGATGGCCTGCTTCCAGTGCTCGCGGTAGACGAGGTCGTTCCAGTCGGGGATCAGGTTTCCAAGGGGGCAGCCGGTGTTGCAGAAGGGCACGCCGCAGTCCATACAGCGCGAGGCCTGGTCCTTGAGCTCGTCGTCAGGCATCGGCTCGTAGACGTAGCGGTAGTCCTGGACGCGCTCCTCGACGGTCCGCTTCGGGGTGGGCTTGCGTCCGATCTTGAGAAATCCCCTCGGGTCCCCCACTAGCGCGCCACCTCCAACTCCGCCTCCTGCCGCTCCTGCAAGACCCGCTTGAGGTCGTGCGGCATAACCTTGACAAAGTTGGGCAGGACCTCGTCCCAGTCCTCGAGCACACGCCTCGCTTGATCGCTCCCGGTCCACTCAAGGTGCCGCTCGACCATGCCGCGCAAAAGCTCGATGTCCTCTTCGCTCTCCACGGCTTCGAGGCCGACCATGTCCGTGTTGCAGAGGGTCTCGAAGCGACCGGCCTCGTCGAGGACGAACGCGACCCCGCCGCTCATCCCGGCGGCGAAGTTGCGCCCCGTCTCGCCGAGCACCACGACGACCCCGCCGGTCATGTACTCGCAGCCGTGGTCACCGACGCCCTCGACGACGGCGTGCGCCCCCGAGTTCCTGACGGCGAAACGCTCACCGGAGAAGCCCCTGAAGTACGCCTCGCCCGCGGTCGCGCCGTAGAGCGCGACGTTGCCGACGACGACGTTTCTGGCCGCGCTGTAGCCCGCGAACCGGTAGGGAAAGACGGCCAGACGGCCGCCCGAGAGGCCCTTGCCGACGTAGTCGTTGGTCGTGCCTTCCAGGGCGAAGGTCAGGCCGCGCGCGAGCCACGCGCCGAAGGACTGTCCGGCGACCCCCTGGAAGTCTATGCGGACTGTGCCGTCTGTGAGGCCCTCGTTGCCGTAGCGCCTCGCAACCTCGCCCGAGAGCATCCCGCCGACCGTGCGGTTGGTGTTCAGAATCGGTTGCTCGAAGTGGACCCCTTCGCCGTTTTCGAGGGCTGGCATGCACTTCTCGATCAACTCGTTGTCCAGGGACTTCTCGAGGCCGTGGTCCTGGGCCTCGGAGTGGCTTATCGCCTCCCCTTCGGGGGCCTCGACCCGGTGAAGGATCGCGGAGAGGTCCACGCCGCCGGCCTTCCAGTGCTCGATGGCCTCGCGCATCCTGAGCTTGTCGGCGCGGCCGATCATCTCCTCGAAGCTCCTGAAGCCCATGCTCGCCATGTTTTCGCGCACTTCTTCGGCGACGAAAAAGAAGTAGTTGACGACGTGCTCGGGCGTTCCGGTAAAGAGTTTCCTGAGCTCGGGGTCCTGGGTCGCTATCCCGACGGGACAGGTGTTGAGGTGGCAGACGCGCATCATGATGCAACCCGT
>DATDKB010000305.1:0-6089 GCA_036520255.1 Rubrobacter sp.
CCGGACGCGCGAACCCGAAGCAGTCCAATCCCCGTCTCCGGCCCCCTTAGTTTATGGCTCGCTGCCGAAAGCTGACAGTTGAACGCGCGGTTTTCGGGAAGGTCGTGCGTCCTTCCCGAAAACCGCTTTATGACCCTGGACGCGGCTGACAGGAAAAGAAACTGTGCGATAATAGCCCGGCGTCTGCGCCGGGTTCGCGCCGCGCAGAACCGTAGCTAAGATCGGGCGCGGTGAAGGGGAGCTTTCGAGCATGATATCTACGAATCAGTTCAGGAATGGTTCCGCCATCCGGGTAGACGGAAAGCGGTTCGCGATCCTGTTCTTCCAGCACGTGAAACCGGGTAAAGGCGGCGCTTTCGTGAGGACGCGCCTCAGGAACATCGACAGCGGGGCGATAGTGGAGAAGACCTTTCGCGCCGGGGAGAAGCTGGAGAACGTGAGGACGGAGTCGCGCCAGATGACGTACCTCTACCGAGATGGTGACCTGCTCTATTTCATGGACTCAGACACCTACGAGCAGGTGCCTGTCCCGACCGAGGTCGTCGGTGCGGCGGACGGCTATATCGTGGAGGGCGGTACCGTGACCGTTCTCTCTGCAGACGGGGAGGTCGTGAGCGTCGAGCCACCGCCGCACGTGGACCTCGGGGTCTCGGAGACCGACCCTGGCCTGAAGGGCGACACGGCCACGGGCGGAAACAAGCCAGCGACCTTGGAGACAGGGGTCGTCGTGCAGGTGCCACTCTTCGTCAACGTCGGCGACCGGGTACGCGTGGACACCCGCTCCAACGAGTACCTGACGAGGGTCTAAAGCCCATGAACCAGAGAGCACCATCCCCTTGCCCTTTCCCCTTTTCCCTTTGCCCTTTTACCTGCGATCAAACACATCGAACCATCCACCAGGTCGGGACATGAGCCGCAGGACGGCGCGCAAGCAGGCGTTCCTGAACCTGTACCAGAGCGACGTCAACGACAGTGTTTTGGACGCCACCATCGCGCGGTGGCAGGAGTACAGGGGTGAGCTAGATGAGTACGCCATCAGGCTCGCACGCGGGGTCGAGGAGGAGCAGGAACACCTCGATGCCGTGCTCTCCGAGGTCTCCGAAGGATGGCCGGTGCATCGCATGAGCGCCATAGACCGCACCATATTGCGCCTCGCGCTCTACGAGATGCTCTACGTCGACGATGTCCCGCCCGAGGTCGCCGTCAACGAGGCCATCGAGCTCGCCACGGGGTTCTCCGGTGAGGAGGCTCCGTCGTTCGTGGGCGGGGTGCTGCGGGGCGCTGGGCTGCGGGCTCACGGCGGGGTGGGGCATGGCTGACGGGGCCAGCATGACGCAGAGCCAGGTTCGGTGGGAGGCGCACAGGCGCGCCTTCGAGGAGTACCTGCACGGGCTCAGGTTCACCGAAGAGGAGCGGCTCGGGGGGTTGGAGGAGGCGATGAGGTACTCTATGCTCGCCGGCGGCAAGCGCGTGCGACCGACGCTGTGCATGGAGGGGGCCTGGATCTTCGGCGCCGAGCCTTCCCATGTGCTGCCCTCAGCCGCGGCCATAGAGCTCATCCACACCTACTCGCTGATCCACGACGACCTGCCCGCCATGGACGACGACGACTACAGGCGGGGAAGGCCGACCGCCCACAAGAAGTTCGGCGAGGCCATGGCCATACTCGCCGGAGACGCCTTCTTCGGCGAGGCCCTAACGCTCATCACGCTCCACCAGGAGGGGGGCTGCGAGCAGATACTCGACGTCGTGCGCGAGCTTGCCGACTCGACCGGGGTCAACGGGATGGTTGGGGGCCAGATCCTGGACATGGACCAGACCGGACGCGGGGAAGCAACCGATCCCGAGACCCTCTACATGATCCACAAGTACAAGACGGGCGCCCTGATCAAATCCTCCGCCCGTATCGGCGCGATCCTGGCAGGGGCTTCCAGGGAGGAGCAGGCCGCCGTCTCGGAGTATGCCTCGGAGCTCGGGCTCTGCTTTCAGATCGTGGACGACGTCCTGAACGTCACCTCGACGCGCGAGGAGCTCGGCAAGCGCGCGGGCTCCGACGCCGAGCAGGGCAAGGCCACCTTCGTCGGCGTCTTCGGTCTCGACGGCGCAAAAAGGGAAGCCGACGGGGCCGCGAAGCGGGCGCTCCGGGCGCTCTCGATGGTGGACGGGGACACCTCGGGCCTGCGGGAGCTCGCGTACTTTGTGCGCCACAGGGAGAGCTAGCCGTCCGGCATGAACAGTAGCCCGAAGGGGAGCCCGCAAGGGGACCGGCAGCGCCTCGACGCCTTGCTCGTAGAACACGGTCTCGCCGAGAGCAGGAGCCGGGCGGAAGCCCTGATCCTCTCAGGCACCGTGCGCGTTGGAGAGAGGGTAGTGACCAAGGCAGGCTCGCGTATCGGCCCGGACGAACCACTCTCCGTACAGACCAGAGAACGCTTCGTCTCGCGGGCCGGGGAGAAACTCGACGCCGCCCTCGACGGATTCGACGTTAAGGTTGAGGAACTCTCCTGCCTCGATGCCGGCGCATCGACCGGCGGTTTTACCGACGTCCTCTTGCAACGAGGAGCAAACCGGGTGCTTTCGGTCGACGTCGGCTACGGCCAGTTCGCCTGGTCGCTGCGCAATGACCCGCGCGTCAGCGTCATGGAGCGCGCCAACGTCAGGCGGTTGACCGCCGACGATCTCCCGTTCGAACCCGACTTCCTTGTGGCCGACCTGTCGTTTATCTCGCTCGTTGTCGCGCTCAAGAGCCTTTTCTCGACCTTGCCGTCGCTGCGGGAGGCCGTGCTGCTCGTCAAACCCCAGTTCGAGGCCGGACCCGAGGCCGTCGGGCGTGGGGGGCTCGTCAGGGACCCAAAGGTGCACGCAGCCGTGATTCTCGGCGTGGCTGAAGCCTTCGGTAAGCTCGGTTTCGGCGCGGTCGGAGTGACGCGGGGCGCCGTCGCCGGACGAAAATCCGGGAACGTGGAGTATCCGGTCCACCTGGTTCGTGGCGCAAGATCGACCCTTGGCGAGTCGAGCATCGAGGAGGTGGTCGGCGGTGGCTGAAGCGATGGGGGCTGGTGCGATTCGTCGCGTGGGTATCGTCGCCAACCCGATGGTGAGCGACGGTTACGTCGAGCGGCTTGTCGCGGTCCTGAAGAAGAACGGGGTCGAGGTTTCCGAGGTCAGGAATGACGATCAGGCCGACGGCGAGACGGAGATGGACCTCGTCTTTGTGCTCGGCGGCGACGGGACGATGCTCAGGGCGTCGAGGATGTACCCGGAGCGGGTCCTACTCGGGGTGAACCTCGGCAAGGTCGGTTTTATGTCGGGGATGCTCCCGGAGGAACTCGAGACCGGCGTCGAGAAGGTGCTGGGAGATGGCCTCGAAGTCCAGGAATACAGGATGCTCGACGTGCGGGTTGACGGTGAAGGTTCGAGCCCTGCCGCCAACGACGCCGTGCTCATCAAGAAACGTCCCCACCAGTTGATCTCGGTCGACGTCTCCATCAGCGGCGAGGAACTGTTCGCCTTCCGCTGCGACGGCTTTATAGCGGCCACGCCGCTCGGGTCGACGGCTTACGCGCTCTCTGCTGGCGGTCCTATCATCTCCGGCGACGCGGGTTGCTACGTGCTCGTTCCCATAGCGCCGCACGCGCTCGTCAGCCGGCCGCTGGTGCTGGGGGAGGATCAAGTCGCCAGGCTCGAGCTCGCAGATAGGGAGGCGTTGCTCTCGCTCGACGGGGCGGAGCCGCGTGAGATCCCCGCGGGCGGGAGCGTCGAGATCGGGCTCTCCCAGAAGAGCGTCAGGATAGGCAGGACCGAGGACTGGAGCTGGTGGCGGGCGGTCAGGAGGACGTTCCTGTAGTGCTGGTCGAGCTCTCCGTCGAGAACGTCGCCCTTATAGAAGAGGCGACCCTCGAGCTTTCCGCGGGCCTGAACGCTATAACCGGCGAGACAGGAGCGGGCAAAACGCTCCTCGCGACCGCCCTGCAACTCCTCCTTGGCGCCCGCTCCCGCTCGGAGACCGTCCGCTCCGGCGCGCCGAGGGCGACCGTGGAAGGCACATTCGTCCTCCCCGAGGAGACCAGGCCCCAGATACTGGCCGAGGCCCTCGGCGACCTCGCCGAAGAGATAGAAACCGAAGAAGACCTCGTTCTCAGGAGGACGCTGACCGGGGAGGGTCGCTCCCGCTGCTTTGTCGGGGGTGTGTCTGTTCCCGTGAAGACCCTCGCCTCCCTCGGCGAACGGCTCGTCTCCTACCACGGCCAGCGCGAGCAGGCCCGCCTCACCGAACCGGCGGAGCAACTCGCCATCCTCGACGATTTTCTCGACGCCGCCGCCGCCGGGGCAAGAAAGGAGCACGCATCCCTCTGGCGCGCGGTAGAGGGCGACCGGAGGGAGCTCGAAGAGATCAGGTCCACCTCCGAGGCGCGGCTCAGGGAGATAGACTTTCTGCGCTACCAGGTCTCCGAACTGGAGGCCGCCGGCTACGACCCGCAGGAGCTCGACGACCTCGCCCGCGAACGAGACCGCCTCAGGAACGTGACGGACCTTCTCCAGGCCACCACGGCGGCGACGGCGGCCCTTTCCTCCGAGGAGGGCACGGGGGCGATAGAGTCGCTCGGCAGCGCAGCCTCCCAGCTGGAGGCTGCCTCCGCGTTTGACGATAGCCTCGGGGGCCTGCTGGAGCGTATGGGCGGGCTCTCCGCTGAGCTCGAAGACGTGCTCTACGAGCTCAGGTCTTACGTGGACGAACTGGAGGCCGACCCGAATCGTCTGCAGGCGGTAGAAGACAGGCTCGCTGCCATGCGGACCCTGGAGCGCAAGTACGGGGACGTAGAGGGTTATCTAGAGGAGTCTAGGGCACGCCTTGCACGACTCGAGAACCTCGATGAGGAGACCGCCGAGCTGGAAGGGCGGCTCGCAGAGGGTGAGCGTCGCCTCGGGGGGCTCGCGGCGAAGCTGACGGCGGGCAGGGAGACCGCCGCCGGCAGGTTGTCCGGGAAGGTTCAGGAGAACCTCGGGGACCTCAACCTCGGCAAGACGACATTCAAGGCGGAGCTCTTGCCTGTTGAGCCTGGCCCTTCCGGCAACGAGAGGGTGGAGTTCGCGATCCAACCGAACCCCGGCGAGCCGGAGCTCCCGGTGAGGCGCTACGCATCGGGCGGGGAACTCTCCAGGATCATGCTCGCCATCAGGCTCGCCCAGGAGACCATCGAGCCGGGCGCCACTTATGTCTTCGACGAGGTCGACGCTGGCATAGGTGGCGAGACCGCGACCGCGGTGGGGGCTAAGCTTAGGGAGCTCGGCGATCGCAACCAGGTACTGACCATCACCCACTTGCCCCAGATCGCCTCCGAGGCAGGTACGCACGTCGTCGTGGCGAAAGAGGAGTCGGGTGGACGCACGATCACGCGCATAGGGCGCATCGAGGGCGAGGAGCGGCGCAGGGAGCTCGCGAGAATGCTCTCCGGCCGCATCGACGAGGCCTCGCTCGCCCACGCCTCCGAGCTCCTGGTCGGCGGGAGGTAGACGTCGCAAGCGCCGGGGGCTGGCGCTCTCACACGGCCCGGTCTTTACGTTTCGTGCCGGCCGAGTTTCGCCCCTACGCTCTGCTCGCGTGGGGGACAATCGCGGCGACTACGGCCGAGAGAAGCGCTGCGCGGCTCTTCGGAGCGGGGCACCAACGCACAGATCGTCCGCGTCCTTTACAGCAGCGAGGGCACTGCCCGCAACCACCTCTGCACAATATTGCGTAAGCCAGGCCTGAGGGACAGGACCGGGCTAGCCATCTTCCCCATCGAGCGCGGGGCAGGAGATCCGTGCCGATGCGACGGCCGAGACGTTGATCCGGCGTCGCCCGGGAGCCCGGGGCGTTGAACGCACTGCGGCATGTGGTGGGGTGCACGTGGCGCACGCCTCAGGCATACTTCCCGTAGGTGGAAACAGGAAGTCAGAGGGACCAGGCGTTCGGTGGACGGGTTACGGTGTGGCTGGGTGAGGTCGGTGTGGTGTACATACGTCGCCCCCGACACAGAGGAAAGGAAGGGGTATGTCTGCGGGAAGTGCTAGCTCAGGGAACGCTGAAAGGCGAAGATTCGTCAACA
>DATDKB010000306.1:0-2028 GCA_036520255.1 Rubrobacter sp.
AACCGCCGGGCGGCCCGTGTAGTAGCGTGCGATCTTGGCCGCGTTCTCGACCGCCTCGGCCCCCGAATTGACGAAGAAGGAGCGCTTCTCCGTGTCGCCTGGTACCAGCGCGTTCAGCTTCTCGGCAAGCTCCAGATAGCCCTCGTACTCCGTGACGTAGAAGCAGGTGTGGGTGAGGCTCTCGACCTGCTCTTTGACCGCCTCGACCACCCGAGAGTCCGCGTGCCCGACGTTCAAGACACCGATGCCGCCGCCGAAGTCTATAAACGTGTTGCCGTCGACGTCGGTGAGCAGGGCGCCTTTCGCCTCCTTGGCGAACATCGGCGTCGCAATGCCAACCCCCGACGAGACGGCCTTGTACCGCCGCTCCATCAACTCCCGGCTCTTCGGACCCGGTATCTTGGTCTTGATCCTCGTCGACTCAAGCATCTAGTCACCTCTTCCTGTCGGCCTGATCCGTTCCAGTATACCCGCCGTCACCCGCCAGGCGATACCCCAGAGCGAGGTCGGTTACGCCCCGGCTCCCTTTTTGAGAAGCGCGATCAGGCTGAGAAAATCGTGGGCGATGTTTGCCGCCAGGAGCGCCGTGATCTGGGCGGGGTCGTACGACGGGTAAACTTCCACGACGTCGCAGCCGGCGATCCCGATGCCGTCGAGGCCCCTGACGAACTCCTGGGCTTCGCGGCTGGTGAAGCCCCCAATCTCCGGCGTCCCCGTCCCCGGCGCGAACGCGGGGTCGACGAAGTCGACGTCGAAGGAAACGTAAGCCTTCGCATCGCCGACCCGCTCGCGGATACGGTCAATGACGTTGGGTATTCCTCTTTCGCGCACTTCGTCGGTCGGGATGAGGTCGAAGCCCATCTCACGCGCGTCGTCCCAGTCGTTCATGTCGTAGATCGAACCCCGCATCCCGACCTGCATGGAGCGCGAAGGTTCTAGCAAACCTTCCTCGACAGCCCGCCTGAACGGCGTGCCGTGCGTGTGGTTCTGGCCGAAGTAGGCGTCCCAGGTGTCTGGGTGGGAGTCGAACTGCACGAGCGCAAGCGGCCCGTGGACCGCGGCTGCGGCCCTTAGTTCCGGCAACGCTATGGAGTGGTCGCCGCCGAGGACTATCGGGGTTACGCCGGCGCGGTGAATGGGCTTTAGGCCCTCCTCTATGCGCCGGTAGCTCTCCTCGATGTAGCCGGGAACGACGGGGACGTCGCCGTAGTCGATAACGGAGAGGTGGTCGAAGATCGCCACGTCCAGGCTCGGGTTGTAGCGCCTGAGCAGGGCCGAGGCGCTGCGTATACCCTCGGGGCCGAAGCGGGCGCCGGCCCTGAAGGTGGCGCCCGTGTCGAAAGGCGCGCCTACTATCGCAGCGTCCGCGTTCTGCAGGTCCTGCGTGTTGGGCAGGCGCATAAAGGTGCGGACGTCCGAAAAACGCGGCGTCTCGAAGGAGTCGGCAGGTTCGTAGTGGGTCAAGCCGTTCCCACCTCTCTTCGACTATCACGACCCAGCTTCCGACTCCCTCCTGGTCTCGGACTCCCTGATCACCTCCGAGGGGTCCCTCTGCGGGGGTCCGAACGCCTTACGCAGTGCGTAGGCCACCAGCATCACGCCGAGGCTTATGAGGCTCGCTACCAGGAGGGGACGCAGATCGGAGATGACGGCCATCCCGATGAGCACCGCCACGATGCCGACTATCGACAAGTACGTCAGCCACGGATAGAACCACATCTTTAGCTGCAGCCTCTCGGGCGCCTCGCGCTCCAGGCGCCGGCGCATCACGAGCTCCGAGATGGCGATCAGGAGGTAGACGAAGAGGGCGATGGCTCCCGACGCGTTGATCAGCCACGTAAATATCTCTTCGGGAAAGAAGTAAAAGATCGCGACGGAGACGTACGCGAAGATGGTCCCGGTGAGGATCGCCCAGATCGGCACGCCGCGCGCCGTCGTGTTGGTCATGAAGCTAGGCGCGTCGTTGTGACGGGTGAGGGCGAAGAGCATGCGGGAGGTGGTATAGAGGCTGGAGTTGAGGACGGAGAG
>DATDKB010000307.1:0-4150 GCA_036520255.1 Rubrobacter sp.
GGCAGGGGCCTGAAAAACGGTCCCGAGAGGATCGCCGACGTTGCGAGGAGATGCGGCATCACCGTGGACCTCCCCGCGCATCCCAAGCCTTCCATCGTACTGGGGGCTTACGAGATGTCACCGCTCGACATGGCCTCCGCCTACGCCACCATCGCCAACGGTGGACGAAGGGTCGAGCCGACCGCGATCACCAGGGTCGTCAGCGACGAGGGCCGCAGCGACGAGAAGGTGCTGTACGAGGCGGCCGACCATCCCGAGGGCGAGCAGGTCATACCAGAGGATATAGCCCACCAGGTTACCGAGATAATGGTGGGAGACGTCACCCAGGGCATAGCAAAGGACGCCTCGCTCGGAGATCGCCCGGTGGCCGGCAAGACGGGTACGAGCGAGAACTTCTTCGACGCCTGGTTTATAGGTTTCACGCCCGAGCTCGTTACGAGCACCTGGATGGGCTACGCGGAAGGCGGGGACACCCTCGAGTACGTCCTCGACTACGCAAGGAAACTGCACGGCCTCCCCGGCGGCATCACCCCGGCCATGATCTATAAGACGTACACGCAACGGGTTCTCGCGGGCGAACCCATCGAACAGTTCGAGGGCGTCGCCGTGCCGGAGAGCGAGGGCAAGACCGCGCCGCCAGCGACTGGCCCCGAATCCGGCGTCGCGAACAACACCCCGGGCGTTGGTGATCGCGCACCCGCAGACCGGCGTACACGGGGTGCGGCGCGGCGGACGGATCGCGCCGGCGCCGGAGCTCCCGCGAGCGCAGCCCCGGCAAGCGCGAGCGCCACGGCCTCCAGCGTCTCCCCGGCGAAGGAAGAGCGTTCGTGGGCCGACCGCAGGGGGGTCGTTGGCGCCGGGAACGCACCTTCTAGCGTTGCGGCATCCAGCGCTTTGCCCTCTAGCGTCGCCCCGCAATGATCTTCGGCGCCACAGAGACGTTCCTGTCACCATCTACCAGATAGCGCCACGGCAACTCCGTCCCGCGTGTTATGCCGATCCTGGTAGTCTCGATGATGCTGTCTGGGCGGCTTCCTTCCGCGATAGTCAGGTTGCCCGAGGTGAGATCCTGGCCGTCGTAAGCCAGGTCGATAGCGAGGGCCTGCGTCAGGCGTCCAGGACCGTTGCAGAGGTCGCGGGGTCGGCCCCTTCGAAGCTCCATCAAGCCTTCACCTTCTGTGGGACGGAGGGCCCGGATCAGGACCGCGCTTCCGACGCCCTCGGGTTCGCAGACCACGTTGAGCAGCTTGTGGGTTCCATAAGATAGGTAGACGTAAGCGATTCCGGCGGGCCCGAAGATGTTGCGGTTGCACATCGTCGGGCCTTTGTAGGCGTGGCACGCGGGGTCTTCGGGACGGTAGGCTTCCGTCTCGACGATCACACCCGCAGTACGTCCTTCGGTGGTGTCGTGTGAGAGGACACAGCCGAGGAGGTCGACCGCAACGTCCCTAGGGTCCCTGTCGTAGAAGGCGGTCCTCAGAACATCTGCGGAGATGCCTGCTCCCCCGTGAGGTCGGTGATACGGCGGGAAAAGTCGTCGAGGTCGAGGCCGGCCTCCGAGCGTATCGAGGATTTCAGAAGGGGGCGAACCTGAGTGATCTGGAGCTGCAACTCGCGCAGCAGCTCGGCGGAGCCGCTTTCGGCACCGACCATGTCCCGTAGGATGGTGCCCTCCGTGCGGCCGGCCACAAGCGGGTCGGGTAGTCCGTCGACGTAGACGAGCGTACGCCTGCCGCTCCCGCGATCCTCCTCGATCGGGACGAGGGCGACGATCTTGTCGGCCCTCACGTACTTCCCGAAACCCAGCGTGACGATGCGGTCTGCTATCGCTTTCATCTAGAAAAAATCTCCATGATGCCCAGACTTATAACATCTGGGCACGCTTCTGGCGACCCGGCGAACGTCGTTACTTGACGACGCACGAAGAGCTTTCCTTCTCCCCGGAGGCCGGAAACCCATGGGCCAGCGCGTTCGCGGTGAGGCGGGCGCGGTGCCTGTAACCCTCCGGGGTGTAATGCGTCCCGTCGGAGATAAACCAGTCATCCTTGGTCCACGACGCCCAGTCGAAGATCCTCATGTTCGGGTACCTGTCGCAGGCGTCTTCCAGGGTCTGGTTCCACAACTCCATGTTTTCCTCTGCGTAGGGGCCACTGGAGAGCAGCGACCTCACGGTCACCCACATAACCGGCTGGTCCCCGATCAAGCGCATCATCTGATCGACTCGCGGCTTCAGATCGACGGCCGATCCCACGTAGACGTTCGCGGTATCATTGGTGCCTAACCCGATCACCCAGCATCCCTGATAGCCCTGTGCCTTAAGCTGCTTGACCAAGTCCAGGCCAGAGGCCTGCTCCTGGTTCAGCGTCTCCACGATCGACCTCGCGCCGGAGATCTCGAAGTACTGCTCGGTAGCACCAACCCGCGCGTACTGGGCGCCCAGGCGTTGAGCGGCTTTGGGCAAGTAGCTCGGCAAGATCATCCCCTCCGACGTGGAATCTCCGATGTACGCGACGGCCTTACATGAGGAGGTATTCCGCGGCCCGGCCCCATGTGGCCTCGATGCCCGTTCCTCGCCCATCCTGGATGACTTAGCCCCCGCTTGCGTTGCTTTCCGGGTCGAGGCCTTTCGACCCGCGGTCTCAGACGCAGGGGTGTCGGCCGGCGCGTCGACTGTATTATGTGTCGAGACCCCCGGGTCTGCGGGCGCCTTTTGTGAGGCCTCCGACAACCCGCTGCTCTCTGCCGACTTCGGTCCTATCACGCCTGCCAGACCGGCGCCGTCCAGCGCCAGAACGCCAAGCGTCAGCACGACCACGGCCCCGCCGACGAACCGGCGCCGTCGTTGCAGTCGAGTCGAGGCCGAGCGGCGCCACTCGCCGGACCTGAGCCGTCCCCAGAGCCTCCCGATGGCGCCCCGCCGGATCGGTTCCTCGACAAACCGCCAGGAGAGCGCGGCCACTGCGATTGTCGCCGCCACCTGGAGTATCTGCAGCGAGAGGGTTGGCTTCTGCTGCAGGCCAGGCGCCGTCAGCACGATGATCGGCCAATGCCAGAGGTAGATGCCGTAGGAGCGCACCCCGATCCAACGCAGCGGCGCGCAACCCACGGTCACGCCCAGAACGCTGGCGGGATGGGCCAACGCGGCAACCGTCGCGACAGTGCCGATCGTGAGCAGCACGATCCCACCGTGGTACATAAACGGTGAGTACTGGCTGGTGCGCCAGATCAGGAGCGCTATGACCACCAGCCCGGCAACGCCCATGCCGTCCAAGACGACGCGCCACCTGGTAGAGAGTTCAGCGCTCAGACGGCGGCTTGGCCACACCATTGCGAGGGCCGCGCCGAGGAGCAGGCCGAAGGCGCGGGTGTCGGTTCCCTCGTAGACCCGCGTCGGGTCGATGCCGGGCTGGTACAGCACCCACATGGCGATGGCGGAGGCGGCGGAGAGGGCCAGCGTCAGGCCGGTCAGGGTCACGCCGGTCAGCGCGGGACGTTTGCGGGTAAAGCGCAGGCCGAGCCAGAGCAGCCACGGCCAGATCAGGTAGAACTGCTCCTCCACCGCGAGCGACCACAGGTGCTCCAGCGGGGGTGGCGGCCCGAATCGGGCGAAGTAGGATGCCTCGCGGACGATGTTCCACCAGTTGCTGACGTAGAAGGTAGCGGCGAGGACGTCGCCCCTCAGGCCAGGAAGGAACGATGGCTGGAGCAACGTAACCCACGCCACCACGACCGCGACCATTAGGAAAAGGGCGGGCAAGAGCCTCCGGGCGCGCCTGATCCAGAACTCGCCGAGCTTCAATCTCCCGGTCGTGGTCCTCTGCCCGAGAAGCAGGTCCGTGATCAGATACCCGCTCAACGTGAAAAACACCCCAACGCCGAGCAAGCCCCCCCGCGCCCAAGCGAAATCTAGGTGATAAGCGATCACGGCGAGGACCGCGATGGCTCGCAGCCCATCGAGCCCGGGCATGTAGCGCTGGGAACTGCCTATCGGCTTAGGCACGCAGCACACCCCTCGTAATGAACCCGAACCAGCAGAGTAGCCTACTAGCGCGAGAGTCGGTCTCGCGGACCGCGACTACGCGGCGGATCATCTGCGGACCCCCCATCCTGTTGCCGAGTGCGGCAAGTCTATGGACCATTTTTTGTCGAA
>DATDKB010000308.1:0-7854 GCA_036520255.1 Rubrobacter sp.
GCTACTACACCTTCGGCGTAGGCTTTGTGACAGTACGGAGCTAGACTAGAACCTCGTTATCCCTCAGCAGTTCACAGAGTGGGTTGTCGTAGCCTTTCGGACTTCCGCGGACCTCGATCCGAAGCCGCGAGGAAAGCTCCGGAAGTGTGCTTGGTCACGCGGTTAGTCAGCATGTGCGCGAACACTGACTAATAATGGTACGTGGAGCCTATCGTCTGGTCATGGCTCTGGGGCTTTGACCCCGCGCGTTGCGATGCCTAATATATAGGCGGGGAAAGACCAATCCTGAGAGGAGCGCGGTGATCGGGCAAAGGTTGTTCCGTCCGTGGGCGGATCATTGGGGAGAAAGAGGTAGCAACTTCCGGCGTGACGGCCGGGGACCTCGCTTGCCGCCTTACACCTTCGGAATTACATGGCAGCCGAAGCGAATGCGGGCCAACCGCGCTTTCATGGCGGACCAGCGTGCCCCTTTGGGCTCCGACGTCCTCCTTGGGGATCTCTACCGTACCCTGCCAAAAAGCCACAGTTGCCTGAGACGGCGGAGTTCTATCCCCTAGCCGGGGTTGTCAGCGTGGACTACGCGTAAGGAGCTGGAGTGGAAGTTGTGCCGGGAATACACCGTATCGAGAGCGTTCTGGGACCGCGTCCCTTCTCGCAGTATTTGCTGTACGGCGGGAAGTGCCTCCTCGTGGACACCGGCGTGGCCGAAACCCCAGAGGGTGTGATACTACCCTACCTCGATTCTGTCGGCTTGCACCCAAGCGACCTCGACTTTGTCCTCAACACGCACGCCGACGTCGACCACTTTGGCGGTAACAACGCCATTCGAGATGCCGCTTCGAGGGCCGTCCTGTGTGCTCATGCCGCGGATGTGGCCTGGATCGAGGAACGCTCGCGCATCCTGCAAGAGCGCTATGGCTGGTATGCCGACGAGGATGTGGACTATCCCCCAGAGGTAAAGGACTGGCTTCGAGACGCCATGGGTCCTGACGTGCCGATAGACCTGCGGCTCGTTGGCGGTGAAACCTTCCGGCTCGGCCCGGATCTGGAGGTTGAGGTGCTACACCTGCCCGGGCACTCACCTGGGCATGTGGGATTGTGGGAGCCCCGTTCTGCGACGGCAATCATTACTGACGCCGCACTGGGTGCGGGGCTCCTGGATATGGAGGGTAGGGTCATAAGTCCGCCGCCCTACTTCGACGTGGCGGCGTACGAGGGCACCGTGTCCTTGCTGCGCAGTCTCTCGCCCCGTCTACTGCTGACGGCCCACTACGGCGTGATGGAGGAACAAGAAGCCGCCCGTTTCCTCGAAGAGAGCGCCGCTTTCGTAGAACGCGCCCGGCGAGCGGTTTCGGAGGCGATCGTAGAGAACGGTGAGTTGGGCCTGTACGGGCTACTCGAGGTCACCAATCCCACGCTCGGGCCCTTCACCGTCATGGAGAACGAGCTCGCGGGCACGCTGCGCGCTCACGCGCGTGAGCTCGTCGCGGTGGGGCGGGCCGAGGAGGTCCACGAGAGCCCCGCGATCTGGAGACATACCGGTTGAGCAAGCGGGAGGAGGGGACTCCGCTAGAATTCGGTCGAGGGCTGTAGTTTGTTGGCGGTGGGTCGCCGCGGCGACCAGGAAAGGGAAGGGAGAGAATGGCGAACAACCTCGAACTCGGAATGATCAGCTCGACCTGGCTTGGCACGAAGGTCGGCCTGGAGGAGGGCATCCGAGAGGCCAGGGAGATAGGCTTCGACTCCTACGATATCTTCGAGGACCCCCTCGACATCGACGACGAGACACGCAAACTGATCAAGGACACGTGCGAGGAGGTCGGGCTCCCGATTCGCTCGGTGGTCTGCGTGAACTTCGGTCTTGTCGATTTCAACCCTTCGGTGGAGCGCTTCGCGATGGACCGCGCCAGAGCGTATATCGATCAGGGGGCTTACTTCGGCGCCCGCAATATTTTGCTCGTAATCGGCGAGTACTTCTGGGACGGCGAGGTGTTTCCCAACGATGCCATCTGGGGCTCCGTGGTGGACCGTGTGAGGACTCTCGGGGAGTACGCCCAGGAGAAGGGCCTGGAGGTCGTGATCGAGCTCGAGCCGTTCACCCAGGCGCTCGTGAAGGACGTGGACGAGCTGGCCCGTTTCGTGAACGAAGTAAACCACCCGGCGGTGAGGGCCAACGCCGATATCTCACACTTGCACCTAGCGCGGGCCTCCTTTGATGATGTGAAGAAGCTCGAGGGCCTCATCGGGCACATCCACCTCTCGGACTGCGACGGCGAGAGGCACGGGGATCTGCCCGCAGGACGGGGCGTGACGCCGATCAAGGAGTACCTGAAAGCTATTGCCGACACCGGCTACTCTGGCACAGTCTCGATCGAGCTCGAATACTCCCCAGATCCGGACCAGATTGTGGAGTGGGTCGAAGAAGCCTACCGGGAGACAGCCACAATCATGTCCGACCTCGGCGTCCGGGACGGCGCCGGGTCCAGGTGATCGGGATGACCGACGATCCACTGGACCTCGCACGGCGCGTCGGCCCGAACCTCCCGCCAAAGACCGACTATCGGGTCGGCTGCATCGGGGCGGGCTTCATCATGAAGGACATCCATTTGGTTTCCTACGTCGAGGCGGGCTTCGACGTCGTCGCCATCGCCTCGCGCACCCCGGCTCACGCGCGCGCTGCGGCCGAGGAGCACGGCATCGGGACCGTCTACGATACTTGGCGAGAGCTACTAGACGACACGCGTGTCGAGATACTGGACATCGCCTTCCCGCCCGACCAGCAGCTCGAGATCGTTCGCCAGGCGGTGAAAAAACCCCACATAAAGGGCATCCTGGCTCAAAAGCCCGTCGCGTTCACCCTCGAAGAATCGGTAGAGATGGTGCGTGTCTGCGACGAGGCCGGCGTGAAGCTCGGCGTCAATCACAACATGCGTTACGACCAGTCCATGCGGGCGCTGAAGGCTTTGCTGGAGGAGGGGGAGCTGGGAGGGGCCGTCGTAGCAGAGATCGTGATGAACGCGCGGCCACACTGGCAGGATTTCATCAAGCCCTACGGCCGAATTGCCTTGCTGAACATGTCCATCCACCACCTCGACGCCTTCCGCTACCTGTTCGGGGACCCCGAACGGATAGTCGTCTCCTTCCGCGACGACCCAAGCCACGACTTCCCGCACGAGGATGGGATGGCGTTCTACATCCTCGAGTACGCGGACGGCCTCAGGGCCATCGGCCTCGACAACTGCTTCACGTGGGCCGACCACCGGATCGAGTGGCGGGTCGAAGGGACAGAAGGCATGGCCAAGGGTACGATCGGTTGGCCAGATTACCCGGAAGGCAGTCCCTCGACGATCGACTATACGACCCGGGCCATGGATGGGGCGTGGGAGCGGCCGCGCTGGCAGGAGCAATGGTTCCCGCACGCCTTCAAGGGGACGATGGGCCAACTCATGCGCGCAATACAGGACGATGCAGAACCGGAGATATCCGGTCGCACGACCCTCGGAACGATGGCCCTGGTTGAGGCGGCGTACCGCTCTGGTCGCGAGGGACGCGCGGTCTCGCTCTTGGAGACGATGCCCGAGAGGGTCGCCCCGTGAGCGCCTACGACTTGGATGGTCGTGTCGCGATCGTTACCGGCGCCGGTGGGGGACTGGGTGGGGCCATATGTTCCGCCCTCGCACTCGCCGGCGCCGCCGTAGCCGCCGTGGACGTGGAACGTGGTAAGGCCGAGCAGGTTGCCGAGAGCGTCTCGCGCGACGGTGCCCGATGCTTGGCCTTTGAGACAGACGTCTCCGATCGATCTTCGGTGGAGGAGATGGCCGAGCGTGTGGCAGGGGAGTTTGGGGGTGTGGACATCCTCGTGAACAACGCAGCCATTTACCCACGCCGACCGTGGACAGAGATCACAGAAGAAGAATGGGACGAGGTGCTCGCCGTAAACCTGAAAGGGTACTTCCTGTGCGCCCGCGCTGTATACCCGCACATGAGAGGACGCGGACAGGGTCGCGTCATAAACGTCGCCTCGATCACCTTCTTTATCGGCTTCGCGAACCTGCTTGACTACGTCTCTTCCAAGGGAGGAGTCGTCGGCTTTACTCGGACCCTCGCGCGCGAGGTTGGCCCGGAGGGCGTAACCGTTAACGCCATATCCCCGGGTGCCTTCCCGACAGATGCCGAGAAGATCCATCCAGATCCGGAAGGTTACAACCGCTGGGTCCTCGACCAGCAGAGCATCAAACGCCGCGGCTCCCCGGAGGACATCGGCAACCTCGCCGCCTTTCTCGCGAGCGACGCCGCCTCGTTCATCACAGGACAGACGGTCGAGATCGACGGCGGATGGTTGATGCACTGATGCCGAGGATCTGGGATAGGAACTTCCGACGCGAGGACCTGCTGCGCCGCGTCGGCCGGCTCGAGCAGGTGGCTGGCGTCCGGCTCGTCACCCTCGGCGACGGCGCAGAGAGGGGCGTTCGCGTGCTCGAGTTCCGTACCGGAACGGGCTTTGTCTTTGACGTCGTCGTAGACCGTGCCTTCGACGTCGGAAGGTGTGAGATCTCCGGGCGCCCCTTGAGCTGGCTCTCAGGGGTCGGCTTCGCCGGCCCGTGGTACTACGAACCAGAGGGGCTCGGCTTCCTCCGTAGCTTCGGCGGGGGGTTGCTCACGACCTGCGGCTTGGAGCACGCGCTATTCATGGCCGAGGACACGGCGGAGCATTACCACTACCCTCCCAAGAAGACCGAGACCTTCGGCTTGCATGGGCGTGTCTCTAACCGTCCCGCCCGGCTGGTCGGCTACGGCGAACGCTGGGATGGCAACGAGTGCGTGCTGTGGGCGGAGGGGGAGATCTTGCAGGCCGCCGTGTTTGGTGAGCACTTGCTGCTCAGACGTCGGATCGAGGCGAAGATGGGCGAGTCATGCCTCAAGATCCACGACGAGGTTGAGAACGTAGGGTACGCTCGCACGCCACACATGTACCTCTACCACGTAAACGTGGGTTTCCCGATCGTCGACGAGGGCTCTGAGCTGCTCGCGCCTGCGAGGAGTATTGCCGCCCGCGGCGATTACCCGGCAGAGAAGTACGATAGGCTCCATGCACCCGAGGCCGGCTACGTCGAGCGGGTCTTCGAACACGAGCTGGCCTCAGAGGGTGACGGCACCGTGCCGGTGGCGATCGTCAACCGCGGGGCCGGCCTCGGTCTCTACCAGATCTACGGCCGCGAGCAGTTCCCGCACCACTTCGTCTGGCACATGCTTGGCGAAGGGACGTACGTGGTGGGCATCGAGCCGAGTACCAACCGCACAGCCGGCCGGCTCGATGCTCGGGGGCGTGGGGAGCTGATCGAGTTAGAGGCGGGAGAGAAGCGCACTTACGACCTCGAGCTCGGTGTCCTCGGTAGCGAAGACGAGGTAAACGGGTTCGCCGCACGCGTTGCATCCGTAATGAGGGAGTAATGGCGTGGACCCGCGGAAATGCCTTAGAGAGGTCGAACAGGAAGCCGTCAGGCCGCAGCCTGCGAGCCCAGTCTATACTTGCTCACTAGTCCAAAGCAAAGGCGAGAAAGAGGTCACTGGTGGCGGAGACTGTAGCCAGGCACAAAGGTCGCAAGGAGAAGCTAGAGGACATACTCGTCGTGGACTGCGACGTGCACGTCCACGAGTCGCCGGGGGAGCTTGCGCCCTACTGCGAGATGCCCTGGCGAGTGGCTTTAGAGAACATCGCGGGCGTGCAGGAATTCTACCTGGACATCCCCGGCTTCTCGCCTGGGACGACTGCCTACGAGGCCAAGTTCCCGTCGGGCCAGGAGGGCACCCGTATGGTTCACACCGCCGAGCAGATGCGCAAAGAGCTCGACGAGATTCATGTGGACATCGGAGTGCTCTTCCCTGACCACTTCCTAAAGATACCGGTCATATCGCAGATGGACTACGCGGTCGCCCTAGCCCGCGCCTACAACGCCTGGCTGCTGGACAAGTGGTGCCGCCCGGAGCAGGGCCTTCTTGGCTGCATCCTCGCCTCCCCCCACGACCCTGCGGACGCCGCCCGCGAGATCCGCAAATACGCCAAAGAACCGGGCATGGTCGGCGTCTTTCTGCCGTGCGCGGGCCTGGAGCGGCTCTGGGGCCACCGCCAGTACGATCCCATCTACGAGGCCGCCGAAGAGGCGGACTTGCCGGTCCTGCTGCACAGCGTCACTGTTGTCCATCCCGTCTTCCCGTTCAACACACAACAGTTCGAGACGGAGTTCGGACGGCACATCTGCAGCCACACTTTCTCCATGATGGCGAACCTCGTCCACATGATCACCACCGGTGTGCCCGTCCGCTACCCGGACCTCAAGGTGGCCGTCACCGAGGCGGGCATCTCCTGGGTACCGTTCCTGATGCACAAGATGGACAAGGAGTTTGTCGAACGCCGCCGCGAGGTCCCGTTCCTAACCGAGAAGCCGAGTCATTACCTCAAGAAGATGTACTTCGCCACCCAGCCCGTCGAGGAGCCGGAGAACCTCAAGGATCTCGTCACGATGCTCGAGCTCTACGACGGCGAGGACAACACGATCTTCGCCTCGGACTGGCCCCATCACGATTTCGACCACCCATCGAAGGTCCATCAGGTCCCCTTCACGAACGAGGTTCGGCGCAAGGTCTTCGGCGAGAACGCCCTGCGCCTCTTCAACATAGACGCCAACGGCAACCGCCTGAATCTCTAGGAGACTTATGCCGCAGAAAGAAAATAAGGGGCGCGAGCAGCACGTGGTAGGTGACCTCTGCGATTTCCCCAAGGGCACTCATAAGGTCGTGAGCGTCGGGAGACGCGAGATCGGGGTATTCAACATAAACGGCGAGTTTTACGGGTTGCCCAACGTCTGTCCCCATCAGACGGGGCCCCTGTGCGAGGGTAAGCCGGCCCTGGGCACCCTCGTCGCCAACGCCGAGGGGGATTGGAAGTTCGAGTGGGTACACGACGGCGAGATCGTGGCCTGCCCCTGGCACGGCCTCGAGTACCACGTCCCGACCGGTAGGTGCATTGCCTACCCCAACGTCAACCTGCGCTGCTACGAAGTCGTCGCCGAGGACGGCAAGGTCAAGGTTCGACTCTAGAAGTGGAGCACAACCTCTCGGCGGGCCCCCAGGAAGTGGACGGGAAACTGGCCATCCGCGAGGAGAGGGCGGCGTTCCTCGTCGTCCGGGAAGAGGATCCCGACGACTGGCTCGTCCGTTTCGACAAAGACGGCGGCTTTCCGGCCCGCGAGTGGGCCGAGAACATGGTCCGCGTCTTTAACCGGCGACTGGAGCGGTGAACTCCAGTACCATCCACACCACCCGGGATGCGGCCTTCCAGCGCCTGCCATCGCCCACGCTGTGCGAGCCAACTTGAAGCGCTAATTGTCAACTACACTATCTGTCTCCCTGCCACCTAGAGGGAGTAGCGCAGCCAAGTCTACCGACAGTAACCGTGACAGTAACCCGAGCGAACATTGGGGAACCTCCAGAAATACTGAACAGGTAAAAACGGCTTATATAAGCGATTCTTGAAACCTCTGGAAACAGCGGTGAAAGCATGAGAGCGGACTCGTAATGAGCAGGTCAGCGGTTCGAGTCCGCTCGTTGGCTCTCTCGATTCGGCGTAGATAAGCCGAATACGCGTCAGTGGAGAAGCTACCGGTCCACTTGCGGGGTTAGACTACATCACCCGTACATCACCGAGATGGGGTCACTCCCCCTCGGTGATCCAGGAGGCGTCCGCCTTCACGCCCAGGACGATCACGGACGTCTCCAAGCTGAAGTCACACTTGGCAGAGGTCAGGATGCACGGCTTCGCCACCGATGTCGAGGAGTTCTCCGAGAACCTCTGCT
>DATDKB010000309.1:0-3243 GCA_036520255.1 Rubrobacter sp.
ACAGTCATCGCTTTAGGCTTCGGTACCACCGGCTTCGCGGTTGGCGATGAAGTCTACGGGCTGACGGACTGGTACCGCGATGGCGCGGCGGCGGGCTACGTCGCCGTCGAGGCGCGTAACCTCGCCCCGCGGCCTCGTTCCCTCGATCACGTGGACTCGGCCGCCGTCCCGCTCGCCGGGCTGACCGCTTGGCAGGCGCTGTTCGACCACGGCGGTCTCTCGGCAGGTCAGAACGTATTGATCCACGGCGCGGGAGGAGGCGTCGGCGTCTTCGCCGTCCAGCTCGCCCACGCCGCTGGCGCCCGGGTCGTGGCTACGGGGCGGGCTTGGGCCGAGGAGTTGGTGCGCGAGCTCGGGGCGGACGAGTTCGTGGACACCGGATGCCGGCGCTTTGAGGAGGTGGCAGGCGAGGTAGACGTGGTCTTCGACCTGGTAGGTGGAGAAGTCCAGGAGCGGTCTTGGGCGGTAGTCAAGCCGGGTGGTGTTCTCGTCACCGTCGTTGCCCCACTCGAGCAGTCAGAGCGGCGAGGAGTGCACGGAGTGTACTTCGTCGTCGAACCCGACCGAACGGTGCTGGCGGAGTTGGCCCGGCGGATCGACGAAGGCGAAATGAGACCCATCGTAGGCGAGGTCTTTCCGTTGGAGCAAGGCCGGGAGGCCTTCGAAGCAAAGCGGCGCCCTGGCACCCCCGGCAAGGTCGTGCTACGAGTGCGGAATTAGGCGGGACCTTATGAATCCGTCTCTTTATGACGATCCAAACCGCGCCGAGGCGTGGCAACGATGTACCGACGAGAGGTGCTTGTTGGGATGATTAGCCCTACTCCTGGCAAAGGAATTCGAACTATGAGAGGTGCGCAAATGCGGTTTACTTATATCGGCGGACCGACAGCGCTGCTCGAAGTGTCCGGACTGCGGCTGCTTACCGATCCCACGTTCGATTCTGCAAACCAGGAATATCCAACGGGCGTGTACACGTTGCGAAAAACTGCTGCCCCCGCACTCGGCCCTGAGTCTCTCGGCCGCATAGATGCTGTACTGCTCAGCCACGACCATCACTTTGATAATCTTGATCACGCGGGGCGCGCTCTGCTCGATAGCGTAGAAACGGTTCTGACTACGCCGGCAGGGGCCGAACGGTTGGGCGATCATGCCCTCGGTCTCGCCAACTGGCAGAGCGCCGACCTACCGACCCGAGATGGTCGTGTTCTGCGGGTGACCGGGACGCCGGCGCGACATGGGCCGGTTGGCAGGGATCGTGGCCCAGTCACCGGGTTCGTGCTGGTCTTGACAGAATCTCCCCGAAGCGCAGTCTACATCTCTGGTGATACGGTCTGGTACGAAGGTGTGGCCGAGGTCAGCCAACACTTCTCCGTACAGGTTGCCATACTGTTCATGGGAGCAGCCCGGGTGCTAGAAGTGGGGCCAGCGCATCTCACCTTAACCGCAGCCGAAGCGGTTGAAGCGGCTCGCGTCTTCGCAGAGGCTACCATCGTCCCCTTGCACTACGAAGGGTGGGCACACTACTCGGAATCGCGCGAGCAGATCGAGGTTGCCTTTGCCTCCGCGGGGCTGGAGCACCGGCTTCGATGGATGGAGGCGGGCTGTGCTACAGATGTATAACTCGGCGGAGGGTCTTGTTGTCCTCGCTCCAGCGATACTTGCCCAGTGCTACCCGTCGCGCGGCCTTAGACCAACGGTTGTGCGATGATGCATAGCCGTTCGTAGTTCTTGCGCATCCGCCAGCAATCTACGGCCTCCTGATACCACTCTGATACCACCGGGAACGCAATACCGTGCAACACAGGGCAAGGTAGAGCAAAGAAAGTGCCCTAAATATGCGACATTTGCAACCCCCTGCACACTCCTGCAACGCCTGAGTGATCACTCGTAAAGAGGGAAGGTCAGCGGTTCGAGTCCGCTCGTCGGCTCTCTCGATTCGGTATAGATAAGCCGAATACTCGGAAAGGTAGAAGTGCCTGGTAGATCACAGGGCCTTCTCTACATCACCTGTACATCACCGAGGCGGGACAAAATCTGTCTAGAAGTTGATGGCTCGTAACGTTAGTCGTAACGTTCGGGAGACGGTGGTGCTGTAGAGTGGCTTTGTGAGCGAAGGGACAAGAGATCACGGTCGAGGGAGCGGCGGGATGAGCACCCGCGCCGTCCCCTGGCTGGCCTGGTCGCTGATGGTACTGTCAGTGGTGCTGCTCGTGGGCGGCCTCGCGTTGGATCAAATGACCCGGTCGACCGCCCAAGAGCGTCCATACTACGGCCCGGTCGACGCTGTCTTTTACCTGGCTACGGTCTTAACCTTCTCCGTGGTGGGCGCCATCATCGCCTCCCGCCAGCCCCGCAACCCCATAGGTTGGCTCTTCTGCGGCGTAGGTCTAGTAATGGGCCTCAACAGCCTCGCCGGAGGCTACGCCGAGTACCGTCTCTCCGGCGGTTACGGACCGTGGAGCCTCGTCGAGACGGCGGCATGGTTCGCTTCGTGGTCGTGGACCATCCTGGTATACCTCCCCACGAGCTTCCTGTTGCTGTTGTTCCCCGACGGTCGGCTGCCCTCGCCCCGATGGCGGCCCGTGGCCTGGTGCGCGGCGCTCGGTCTCATCGGCTTCGTCGCGGGAACCGCGCTGCAGCCCGGTCCTCTCGGCGACTTCCCACAGATCGTGAACCCCTACGGTGTCGACAGCCTTATACTGGAGGCGGTTGCGGTCACAGGTGCCATCCTGGCTTCGGCTTCCATGGTGGCCTCTGCCGTCTCGCTCATCGTCAGGATGCGCCGGGCGGGGACGGTGGAGCGCCAGCAGATCAAGTGGCTCGCCTACGGGGGCGCGATCGTCGTGGGCTCCGTCTTCGCGAGTGGCGTGATCTCCACCATCTGGAGCGCGGACGTGGGCATCGCCCTCATCAGCCTCGGCCTGCTCGGGGTGCCGATCTTCACAGGAGTCGCGATTGCAAGGTACCGCCTCTACGAGATAGACATCGTCATAAATCGCACCCTCGTCTATGGCGCCCTGACGGCCGCACTGGTCGCGGTGTACTTCGGAGGGGTGGCCACGTTGCAGACGCTCTTGCGCGCCCTCACTGGCCAGGAGCAACAGCCTCAACTCGCCATCGTCGTCTCGACCCTTGTGATCGCTGCGCTGCTGTTCAACCCCTTAAGACGTCGCATACAGGCCTTCATCGATAGGCGTTTCTATAGGAAGAAGTACGATGCCGCAAAGACCCTAGAAGCCTTCT
>DATDKB010000310.1:0-3302 GCA_036520255.1 Rubrobacter sp.
CCGCTGCTTTGAGAACGACAACGTTGTGCACATCCACGGCGGCGTCGACCCAGAGGGCGACATCGACACCATCGACACCGAGCTGCTGCTCGCCGACCTTGCCACCATCGAGCGCCGGCTGGAGCGTGTCGGGCGAGCCGCTAAGAGCGGCGACGCCAAGCTCAAAGCCGAGGCGGCCGAGCTCGAGAGGCTCAGGGATCATCTCTCCGACGGCAGTCCGGCGCGGTCTTATCCGCACTCGGAGACGCTCGCAGAGGCCATGAACACCCTCATCACCGCCAAGCCCACGCTCTACGTGGCGAACGTGGACGAGGAGTCAGTGGCGGAAGGGAATTCTTACAGTTCGCGGGTCGAGAAGCTGGCGGCGCGGGAGGGCGCGGAGGCGGTGCGTATCTCCGCGAAGCTCGAGGCCGAGGTCGTCGAGCTCTCGGATGACGAGGCCGCCGAGTACCTGGCGATGCTGGGGGTTGAGACCACGGGCTTCGAGGAGTTCGTGCGGTCCGCGTACCGCCTGCTCGGGCTCGTCACCTTCTTCACAGCAGGAGAACCGGAGAGCCGCGCCTGGACCGTCCGTGCGGGCTCGACGGTGCGGCAGGCCGCAGGACGCATCCACACGGACATGGAGCGCGGCTTTATCGCGGCCGAGGTCGGGGACTGGCAAGATATAGTAAACGCCGGCTCTTGGGCCAGGGCCAAAGAGGAAGCCAAGGTTCGCCTCGAAGGCCGCGACTACGTCGTAGGGGACGGCGATACCGTGCTCGTCCGGTTCAACGTGTAGACTGCGTGCCACCTTTCGTCAGGCCGAAAAAACCACTCGAAAGGTCCCGGCTCGCGCTCGTCACGACCGGCGGTGTACATCTGCCGGGTCAACCGCGTTTCGACATCGACGACTTCGAGGGCGATTGCTCGTACCGTGAGATCCCAACCGAAGCCGAAGACCTCACCTGGACCCACGCCTACTACCGCCCCGACGAAGGCTCCGACCTCGACGCCGTTTTACCCCTCCAGACCCTCCGCGGGCTGGCCGCAGATGGCCTTGTGGGCGAGCTGGGACCGCGCCACTTCTCCTTCATGGGCGCCATCCACGACCCGACCCCGCTCGTAGAAAGTACCGCCCCCGATGCCGCGAACAAGCTGGTCGAAGATGGCATAGATGCGGTGCTGCTCACGCCCTCCTGACCCCTCTGTCACCGGTCCGTCGGGCTGGTCTGCAACGCTATCGAAGAGCGCGGCATCCCCACCGTCACGCTCGCCATGGAGCACGGCGTTGCGGCGCCGCGGGTCGGGTTCGTGCCTTTCCCTTACAACCTGCCGATGGGCGAGCCGGGAGACCGGGAGGGGCACAGGCGGGTGGCGCTCGCCGCGCTCGCGTTGCTCCACGATCTGGAGGAGCCCGGCGAGGTGGAGTTGTAGGTTTCGGTCTTCGGGTTTCAGGGCTCGCAGTGCCATCTCACACGTCATTCCCGCGAAGCTTGTCCCCGCGAGAGCGGGGAGCGGGAACCCACGAGAACCCGTGGAGGTTCGTGGATGATGGCGGGCATCGTCGTGCCGTCGGTGATCCTTACATGGCGGCGAGATCATACCGGGGTGCGTCACGGCCAGATCGGGTTGCTCCAGGCGCGTTTGCCCTGCGCATCGACGACGGTGATGCGGCAGTAGGAGCCGCGGAATGGGGCGAGGTCGAACTCCGCTTCGGAGAGCTTGCCGTCCTCGTTGTGGCGCTCTTCGCCGCTTTGCCAACGGTCGCCAGCCGTGGTCAGCGAGATGGCGTACGCTTCGCTTGTCTCTACCAGTAATCTGTCACCGTCTACCGTCAGCTCGTGGATAGATGGTCCCTGCGTGGAGTAGTAGTGTCCGGCCTTCATGGATGCGAGTAGGAGTTCGGGGTCGAGGCGTTCGGCGTGAACCTCGATCCAACCTCCGAAACGGTCGCGAGGGTGGCCGAAGTGCGCGTCGTCCCCGGCGTTCACCAGCAGCCTGCGACCGCTCTCCGACAAGCCGTCGAGCATGTATGCGCCGTCGGCCCTGTCGGGGATGGCGGCCATCGCCCCGTTGTGGTTGTAGATCTCGACCGCATGCATGGCGTCGAGCGCGGGCGACCTTTCTGCCGCCGCGGGCGGGAGGTTGTTGAGGCCAGGGTGAAGCATCACGACGAAGGCACCGGCTTCCCTGGCCCTCGTGATGGCCCTCGCGTGGTCGTCGGCCGGTGGGGCTTCGAAGTCTACGGGCAGGCCGGCGGCCGTGACCCAGTAGCAGTCGCGGTCGTCCCACGGGGCTGAGCTTAGCTCGGCGCCGACGATCGTGGTGAAGTTCTCGTCGCGCAGGGGCCGGGTGTCGGTGATGCGCCATCCGTACTCGGCCTCGAAGTGGTCGGAGAGGCAGAGGAAATCGTAGCCCGCGTCACGGTAGGCAGCGACTACGGCTTCGGGACTCCACCGGCCGTCAGAAAGGTCCGAGTGGCAATGGAGGTTGCCGCGGAAGAAGCGTCCTTCTCCGTCTCTGAGCAGATCCTGCGCCACGGTCGTTCCTCCTGTGTGCTTGCTGTCTGTACTGTCTCCATTAACGGAAGCGGGGACCATGTTTTCAACGGAAGGTTGTGTTTTCTTTCCGACGCCAGCGGGCGGTCGCTGGAGTATACTCATGGGGCAGAGACCCATTACTAAAGGTGAGACCGTGGCCCTGTTGCTGGTATTGTTCATTGCGTTCTTCGTGGTCGTTTTCCTCTTCCTGCTACCGATACTGTTCTCGCTGCAGGCGGTCGGGAGCCTGTTCGTCTATCCGAGGCAGTTGCGGGCCATCTTCGGGAACAGGATCCTGCGTCGAAACCACGCCCTCGAGCACGCGACCATCGTGGTGATGATGGAGAGGGAGCCGGGCCGCCGCCTGAACGGGTTCTCGACCGACGACGGGTTCTTCGTGCAGGGCGTGCGCTCCCTGGCCGAGGTCGAGAGCGCCGCGAGGGAGGCGATAAGGCGGCTGAAGAACGGGGAGCAGGGGCTCGCTATCCACCGCAACTGCGGCACGACCATCGTGGCCGCCAACCTGCTCGCCGCGGTCTTTTTCCTGACAGCGCTCGGGATCGGGCTGTATCTGGGCTGGCCTCTGTACCTCCTGATCCTCGGCAGCGTCGTCCTCGCTTTCGCCCTGCGCGTCCCCCTGAGCCTCCTGCTGCAGAGGTTCGTTACCACCGACGCGGACCTCACGAACGCTGAGGTTGGGTGGGTCGAGCCGGCGAACCCCGCAGACCTCAAGAACGGTATCTTCGGGCTCCTGCTCGCCGCCTCCACGGTGCAGGTGCGCGT
>DATDKB010000311.1:0-3102 GCA_036520255.1 Rubrobacter sp.
GACGACTGAATCTTTCGCCGTCCGCCCCACCCTCGCCTCGAGGTCGCCCTCATCGAGGTCCTCGACCCTGAGGTAAACGTAGACCACATCGGGCTTCTCGTCGAAACGGAGGGCGTCGGTGTTCGGATACGTCGTGTCCTCCCGACTCACGGCGATGTCCTGCGCCCCGGGCGAGGTCAAGGCTTCCCCTGGCGAAAAGTTATCGGGCCACAACCACAAGACCGCGGCCAGCAACACCACCCCGAGACCCGCGGCGGCAAGCACGGGGCCGCGGGACGGATGCTCTGCACCTTTGTCCGTGGTCGTGTCGGGGAACGCTTTCAGGGGGCGCCGGCCTTCCCTTTGCCGCTTCGGGAGCGCTTCCAGAGCAGGAGCGTCGCGGCGTTGTGCCCCGCGTGGGCGACGACGGGCGCGAGTAGACCTCCGCTGACCTCGAATATCGCGCCGAACACGGAGCCGGCCAGGACCGCCCACAGGGTCCACACAAAGTAGCGCCTCTCTGGGCCGACGTGTGCGAGGCCGAACAGGAGGGAGGAGATCACGAGCCCGAACTCTTGCAATACGGCGCCGCGGAAAAACGCCTCCTCACCTATACCCGAAAAAATGGAGACGAGTATCAGATCTCTCGCGTGTGCGCCGTCGACCAGACGCGGGGCCAGCTCCTCCGAGATGCCGCGAAGCACGGGCAGGAGCCGGTAGGCCAGAAGACCCAAAGAGATCGTGCCGGCCGCGGTCAAGACACCGAGGAGCAAGCTCAAGGCGGGGCACTCACCCAACAGCGGAACTTCGAAGCCTCTGAGGCCGCACCACACGGCAGCGACGACCGTGAGAGAACCGTAAAACAGGGCGGCGAACCTGACGAAGCGCGGGCTCAACGCGCGCCTGGCTCTTCTGCACGGGGGACCATAACTTACTCGCGCAGGTAGGGTTTCACGTACTCCAGCGACCCGATAGCTTCGTGTCTCGGAAGCCCTTCGCTGACGCCCCAGCGGACCTCGGTATGCGGCTGTCCGTCACGGCGTAATCTATCGCGGCGATCAAGAACACCGCCCGCACGTTGGCGTCCTCGTCGTCCCCGAATCGTTGTTCCAGTTGCCCCATCACGTCCTGGGCAACGTGGCCCACTATCGTTCGGTCTACCGGCATCGCTCACCCCGCAGCTCGGAACGTGTTCGTTCGTGCGATCAGCACGAGCGTCGATAACCCGCTATTGTACCGGATGCCGAAAACCGCAGGTCGCAGAGTCCGGAGGTAGGAGATGCTCGACGAGTCCATATTCAAGGCCTACGACATCCGTGGCGTGTATCCGGAGAATTTAGATGAGGACGTGGCCCGCGACATCGGGCGCGCCTTTGTTAAACACCTGGATCTCGAAGGCTCCAGGGTCGTCGTGGCCCGCGACATGCGCCTCTCGGGCGAGGCGCTGGAGAAGGCCTTAATAGAGGGCGTCACGGAGGCGGGCGCGGACGTGCTCGACCTCGGGCTCGTCTCGACCGACGCGCTCTACTTCGCCGTCGGGCACCTCGGGGAGCCCGGCGGGGCCATGGTGACCGCCTCGCACAACCCCAAGGACAACAACGGCTTCAAGCTCTGCCGCGAGGACGCCATCGCCCTCTCGGGCGACGCCGGTCTAGGCGAGATCCAGGACCTCATCGTCGAGGATAACCTTCCGCCCGCGGCGCAATACCCCGGTTCCGTCGAAGAGACCGACATCACGGAAGACTACGCCGAACACTGCCTCAGCTTCATCGACACGGAGGGCTTGAGGCCGCTCAAGATCGTGATCGACGCGGGCAACGGGATGGCAGGCAAGATGGTCCCGCCCATCTTCGAGAGCCTCCCGTTCGAATACGTGCCGATGTACTTCGAGCTCGACGGCTCCTTCCCCAACCATCCACCGAACCCGATAGAGCCGGAAAACGTTGAGGAGCTGCGAGAACGGGTGGTCGCCGAGGGCGCGGACTTCGGGGTCGCCTTCGACGGCGACGCGGACCGCTGCTTCATCATCGACGAGAAGGGCACGACCATCTCGGGCGACCTCGCGGCCACCCTCATCGCGAAAAACGTGCTCGAGAAGGAACCGGGCGCCACGATCCTCTACAGCGCGGTCTGCTCCAAAGCCTTTCCCGAGCTCGTCGAACGCGAGGGCGGCAAGGCCATCAGGACCAAAGCGGGCCACTCCATCATCAAGCCGCAGATGCGCAAGAACGACGCTGCCTTCGGCGGCGAGCACTCCGCGCACTTCTACTTCAGGGACAACTACTTCGCCGACTCCGGCATCATAGCCATGCTCACGGTCGCCGAGCTCGTCGGCCGGCAGGAAAGTCCCGTCTCCGAGCTACTTGCCCCCATAGACCCCTACGTCCGCTCGGGCGAGATCAACTCCGAAGTAGAAGACCAGGAAGCGACCCTGAAGAAGGTGGAGGACCACTTCTCCGAAGCCGAAGACGTAAAAATAGACCACCTCGACGGCCTCACCGTGGACCTTGGCGACTGGTGGTTCAACCTCCGCCCCTCCAATACAGAACCACTCCTTCGCCTCAACGTTGAAGCCGGGGATAAAGAAACTATGGAGCGACAAAGAGACGAGTTGCTCGAATTGATCAGGGAATAGGCATCGGGCTTCAGGTATACAGCGCGATACGCAGTTAGTGACAAAGAAGCGCCCCCGCTATCCACAACGGGGGCGCTTTCTCCTTCTTGTGAGTGTAGCCCGGCAGGCTAAAGCCTGTAGCCTGAAACCTGAAGCCCTTAACTCACCGTTATAAGGTTCCTCACTTCGCGGACGCCTTCGACCGCCTGGGCGATTTCGCCCGCCGCCAGCTTGGCGTCCTCGGAGGGGGTCACGCCGCGCAGTTCGGCTATGCCGTCGTTTACCTCGACGTTGACGCGCGGCATCCGGGCGGTGCGCGGGTCTTCGCCGATGTTGGTGCGGATGCGCTGTTCGAGGTCATCTTGCTCCTCACCGACGCCCTCGACGGTGCCGTGCTGCTCGCCGATCAGGGGCCCGGCAGAGGGGTCGGAGTAGTCCCGCTCGGCGCCGGTACCCTGGGGTCCACCGCCGCCCGCGGTACCAGTCGGGGTGCCACTGCCCCAGGTCTC
>DATDKB010000312.1:0-3382 GCA_036520255.1 Rubrobacter sp.
GATACGGAGGCGGTGTGCGACGGCATAGAGGGATTTTTCGAGAGGATGCGAAGGATGGCCCTCAGGCGTGGTGAGGTTCTGACGAAGCACAAGGGCGGCGTTGTGCCCGACAACCCCAAGGCGATGGTAGACGGCGTCCGCTAGCGAGTGGTCGAGAAGGGCAGGATCCCCGTTGGCAAGGATCTTTCTGAAAACTTCCTCCCTGCCATAAAGGACGTCACTATATTTACCCCACTCCTGCCGACCCTCTCGGGAAGGATGCCAGGCTATGCCATCGTCAGGAACCCCCTCTCCGTCGTGGCTTCCACGCTCAGTCTGCCGGATCCCGGCTGGCGTGCGATAGAGATCTACGCTCCCGGCCTCGCAACGCGCCTGAAGGTCGCCCCAGACCCCATCTCCCGCGAACTTGCGAGGCACGATTTCTTCTTCGGGCTGTACGCCGAACACCTGCCACCCGAGAATGTCATCCGCTACGAGGACATGGTCAGTTCGGGCGGCAAGGCCTTAAGCATTATCACTTCCTCTGCGAACCTCCTGAACGAGCCGCTTAAGTCGCGCAACCTCAATCCCCTCTACGACCGAGACGCCATGCTCCGCATCGGGGAGAGGCTACTCGGGCGTGAGGGAGCCTACTGGCGCTTTTACACTAGGGAAAGTGTCGAGGGGCTGTTAGCAGCAGTGTAACCCTGGCTGTGTTCAGCCTATTTACTCAACCTCGTAGAAGGATAATTCTCGGAAGTTCGCATCCAGATCGCTCGTGGAGCGACACGGATTCTTCGGTACCATCCCCACTCCCGTGGACCCCCAGTCTATCAGTGGTGGCTTACCAAACGCAATCGGAGCCACAACCCGCCGACACTTACCATGCAGTGCATGCCTTTAGGTGGGCGGCGCCTGCGTGAGTACCTTCTGGGCCGTCTCGATAAACTGCTTCTTTGGCCTGCCGATCTTGCCGTCGACGTCTATCCCCGGATTTCCGTAGAAGTGTTCGGTGCCGATCAGCCAGAACACCCCGTAGTCGTTGGCGCCCCAGCTACCTTGCCCATCTACCGCGGCACGCCCCCGGAGATGGTCCAATACCTGCTAGATCATACCTCAATACAGTTGACCCTCAACGGCTACTCGCACTGGATGCCTTTGATGGGTCGTGCGGCCGCAGAGAATAGGGACGAAGCTTTTTGGTAGCTACTGCTGACGTAATGCTGACAAAGGTCCCGCAACGAGTTTCGGAGCCCCTTTGCTCTTGCCGTATTTGCAGGAAGAACGAAGAGCCGACGAGCGGACTCAAACCGCTTACCTCTGCTCATTACGAGTGATACATCAGACGTTGCAGGGGCTTGCACAGCATTGCAAAACCCGCATATCTAACGAGGTTTCTTTTCTCTGCTATGCCCTCGGTTGCATCGTATTGCGTTCCCGGTGGTGTCAGAGTGATGTCAGGTGCCGTAGGTTGCGTGTCCCCACCTCCGTGCTTGCCAGGACCGTCGGTCCTCCTCCGACTCTTGGTCGTCTGGTTTGCCGGTCGCACACGGCCGGGCTAGGATCGCAGGTATGAGGCACCGTTCACGTCGACGATGGCACCGGTCATGAAGTCGGGGGCCTCTGAGGCAAGGAACGCCACCGTCCGTGCGACCTCCTCCGGGGTGGCGACGCGCCCGAGGGGGCTCTGCGAACGAATACCCTCCCCCTGGGGGCCGCTCAGCAGGGAACTCGCCATGTCGGTCTTTACAAAGCCCGGGGCGACGATGTAGAAGAAGATGCCATACGGTGCGAGCGCCTGGGCCAAGGACTGGCTCATGGCATTCAGGCCGGCTTTGCTCGCTCCGTAGGCTGGGGTCTCGGGCTCCCCGCGGAAGGCCCCGCGCGAGGAGACGTTCACCACGCGCCCGCCGCCACGCTCCATCATGATGTGGGTGGCCAAAAAGGACAGATTCGCAGGACCAATGAGGTTCGTCGCGATCGTCCGGGACCACGCGTCTTGCCAACCCTCGTAGTCAACCTCCGGAACCGGGTGGGACTCGAAGATGGCCGCGTTGTTGACGAGGACGTCTAACCCCCCCATCTCGCCAACGACGCTCTCGACGAGGCCGCGCGCGGAACCCGCGTCGGCCACGTCGGCCGCGAATGCCGCGTGCGGCCCGCCTTCAAGGGAGGCGAGCGTCGACTCGGCCGCCTCCCGGTCTCTGTGGTAGTGGACCGCCACCCGCAAGCCTCTCTTCGCGAGCCCGCACGCTATCGCGCGACCTATGCCGCGCGAGGAGCCCGTGACCAGCGCCACCTTCCCTGAGATTTCCACCCTTCCCCCCATCGAGCTGCTTCGTCAGACCCGCGCTACCCTTTCGTCGCGAGGTGCCGCATTGCCGTTAGTTGCGGCCGCTAGGCACAGGCATCAGCCAAAGGCGACGACGCCGGCCTCCGCCACCTCGTGGTCCTCATCCACCGTGCCCCCGCTCACCCCTATTGCGCCGACCACCTCGCCATCGCGTATCAATGGTATGCCGCCGGCGAAGATGACAATCCGGCCCGCGTTCGTGGTGTTGATACCGAAAAGGGGCTGGCCGGGCTGGGCCATTTCGCCGATCTTTCTCGTGGTGAGACCCCTCCCGGCCGAGGTGAAGGCCTTGTCTATGGCGATGTCGATGCTCGCCACCCAGGCCCTATCCATCCGGTGGAAGGCTACGAGGTTCCTTCCTGCGTCCATGACGGCTATGTTCATCGGCTGGCCCATCTCTTGTGCCTTCTGCTCGGCGGCGGAAACTATTCCCTTAGCTGCTTCGAGCGTGATCACCGCGTTGTTACCTCCCCGCTTACGGACACGTCATCCCCTTCTACCCGCAAATCGCACCGATACATCATAGCCCATCACGCCGTTTCTCCGGGCTAGGCACCTTGTCGAACGCGCCTGCTAACCGTGGTTTAGACGGATCACCTGAACCAGTATTTAGGCTACGCAACAAGCACATAGCGGGAAAGTTCGATCTGCGGTACCGTACGATCCCGCGCGTGGGGACCGAAATATGCTGGTACGATCGGGGAATGAACTAAGGCTGGTCATAGATGAGGAGGCACGATCGTGCAAGCTGAGCAAGTGACCGACCCCGTGGCTTACCACGGTGAGGGACCGGTCTGGTCGGAGCGTTGGGGCGGCCTGCGTTGGGTGGATATGCTGGCCGGTGATGTCCTGTCTCTGGCGGCCGACGGCGCGATCAACCGGCGCCACGTCGGCAACGTCGCCGCCGTACTTCGACCTCGCCGCCAGGGTGGAGCGGTCATCGGCATAGAGCGGGGCTTCGCGCTGGAGGACGCCGACGGGACCCTCACGCACTTGGACGAGCTGTGGACTGACACCAGCGTGCGGATGAACGAGGGAGGCTGCGATCCC
>DATDKB010000313.1:0-16219 GCA_036520255.1 Rubrobacter sp.
GCGACGTTGTCGAAGTACGGGTCGAGCCAGGCCATCAGGCGGCCGGTGGCCTCGATCAGCACGACCCGAGGTTGTTCCGATGGCCCACGGTGCGAACGCTTTCCGAGGTAGTCGAAGAGAGTGGCCACCTCGGCCGCCAACTCCACGCCGGTCGCCCCGCCGCCGACGATGGCCACGGTCAGGGTGCCTGGGGGCGGAGCGGGGCCCGGGCTCGTGGCGGCGCTCCAGGCTTCGTTCAACGCTGCCCTAAGTCGAAGGGCATCGTCAAGGCTCCAGATAGACTGGAAGTAGTCGCGCAGGTGCTGCCCCGGCTCGGCGGCGACGCTACCAGGGTTCAGGACCAGGTACTCGTAGCCGATGAGGCCTTCTGGCGTTTCGAGCGTCTTCTGTTCGAGATCGACCCCAAGAACCTCCGTGTTCAGGAAGTGGCAGGAGCCTGCGCAGATGGGGGCGACGGGCGAGCTCACGCTCTCGGGGTGCACGCGTCCGACGGCGACCTCGTGGATCAGGGGCACGAAAGCGAACTCTTGCCTGCGGTCGATCAGGAGCGTCTCGCCGGGCCGTCGCAGGAGGGGGGGAAGGTTCCTCAACAACGACGCACCGGCGAACCCCGCCCCGACGACGACCACGCGCGCACCGCGCTCGACGTTCATGCTACGGGCCACCTGCAAGAGCCCCCTTTCGGCATCTTCATTCTCGGTTCAGGCTTGCTATGAAAGGTAATTATATCGGTTCGCATCCGCGGTCTTGGGGAGGCGCTTTACAAAACGCGCGCCCGAACGTAGACTGCACGAACCGTCGGCGTCTGGGGTGCTGGCGGTCTAAGGGGTGTCAGGAAAAAGGGGCACGACCCCTCCGGGGTCTAGAAAGGGACCGTCTTGGTGATGAAGGAGGAAATGGGCCTCGGCGACATCGCGCCCGGGCTCATCGTGAGGCACACCAACCGCCGTCTGGGGAAGCTGGACGCTTGCGAGGCGAGTGAGCGTTTGATCTCAGGCCGCATCTCGTTCTCGGAGTTTGTGGATCAGGTCGGCGAGGAATACAGGGAACTACTCGACTTTATGATGGACAACGATCTGCATCCCGGGCGCCGGGAGGAGGTCATGTTCTGCATCGACTGCCACGCGGGCCTCTACGACCGCAACGTTCTTCGCTCCCAACTCGAATGCCTCTACAATCATGACAGACGCGAGAGGGTTGGCTGACCCAAAACGTGGGTAAGCTGGCCAACAGCATACACCCGTCTGTGGAGGTGCTGAATAATGGACGACGAAACGCAGAAGCGTATCATCTCGATCCTGTCGACCGCGATCGCCTACTTGCTTGCGAACCAGCTCGCGGAGAAGCTTATCCAGGAACCGGAGGTCCGCGGCGTCAGGGATGACGTAAAGGAAGCGTTGCTCCAGGCGGGGTTCTCCCTTGCCTCAACGATCATCGCCTCCGTTCTGATCCGCCGCATCCTGGGCAGCCGCTGGGGCAGGTCAGGCACGCCTGCTTCGCAGGCTGGTCAGCACGTTACGGCCTTCGGCCTCCACTTTGAGCATTTCGGTACGCCGCGCCCTTCGGGCTTCGCTTCCCAGCATTTCGGCTGACTGGGAGGGGTTCCGCTAGTCCTACGTCGCGGTCCCGGCGGGCGGGGTGCGGGGCCGACTTGTGGTGCCGGGCTTCGGTATCCTGTTGGCGCTCTTTTGCGCTATCATGGCGGCCATGAGCATCGTATTGATAGTAGTGTTGGTGATGGTTCTGGTCCTTGCCGCCTCAGTGTTGCTTGGTCGCGGTACCAGCGAGGTGGAGAGCGCCCGCGACACGGATTATCTGGAGTTGGAAGGGGTCTTGATCCGCTACAACGTCGTGGGCGGGGGGCCAGCGGTTGTGCTGGTGCACGGATGGCTCTCCTCGTCGCGCCTCTGGGAGCAGCTCGCCGGGCGTCTGGCACAGCGGTTCACGGTGTATACGCTAGATCTGAGCGGTTTCGGGGAGTCGGACAAGCCCCTTACGGGATACGGGGTACGAAACGGGAGCAGGCTCCTCTACGCCTTCTGCGCCCACTTCGGCCTCACGCGTGCCAACGTTATAGGCCACGACCTCGGCGGGGCTATGGCCGTAAAGCTCGCGGCCGACCATCCCGATGTCGTTGGACGGCTCGTGCTCGTCTCCACACCCACCGACGAGGACCAGCTCGACGTTCCCACCATGCTCTGGCTAGCCACCCTGCCCGTTGTCGGGCCCCTGTTCTACGCCCTGGGCCGTGCGGCGCGCCCGGTCCGCCGGATGTGGATGCGGCCCTTCGTCGCCGACCCCGGCGATCTTACCGAAGAGGTGGTAGACGACGCCGGCCGTTCCACGCCCGCCGCCGTCTCGAAGACACTAAGCATCGGGAGGCGCGAGATCTCCCGCGGCAGGCTCGCCAGGCAGGTCAGGATCATCAAGATTCCCATCCTCGTCGTCGCCGGGGAGCAGGACCAGATAGTCGATCCCCAGTCCGTCGGCATGTGGGCCGGGGGCGTTGACAGGGCCGAGATCTCCCTGATAGACGAATGCGGCCACCTGCCCATGATCGAACGCACCGCCGAGTTCAACGCCCAGGTCCTCGCCTTCCTGACCGGCGACCCTCGCTACTTGGACTATGTCCTCCCAACCCAAGCAACCCGCGAAGCGGCCACAGCCCCAGACGAGCAACCAGCCGAAACCCACCACCCCCCAGAAGCCGGAGAACCACCCACGGAAGCCCCCTCCCCCTCAGACGACACGGTCGACCTCCCCCCAGGAGCCACAGACCTCAACCCCGACAGCGTGCCCAAAGTCGTCCGTAAACAGAACGGAAGTTACCCGGCCAGAAATCGGTCCCCACGCCCCGAAGAACCCTTCCCGGCCGGGGAACCGAGGATCACCCGCGCAAGACGCGAGCCCGCAGACGAACACTTCCTTCCCGAGCTCCCCGAAGACCTCTTCGACTGGCCCGAAACCCGCCGCGAGTTCGGCTCCGGCGAAAGGCGCCAAGACGAGGAGTAAGCACGCTGCCTGCGGCAGCTTGTCAGCACGTTTTGTCCTTCGGCCAGCACTTGTCAGCACGCTCTGGCTGACGCCTTCGCTCCTCAGCACACCTGCTCTGCAGGCTTGTCAGCTTTTCGCCGTGCCGGCCTCACCCGCCAGCTCGGGAGGGGCCACTGCCCGAAGCGGCCAGGTTCGATGCTCGCGGCAGCGTCTCCGGACGATTTCCTGAAAGCAAAGCCCGGCAGGGCGTAGCGTGCTGAAAGCGGAAGCCGAAGGCTGCAGCGTGCCGACAAGGCGTCCTAAAGGCGCCATTCTGACAAGCGGAGCCGAAGCCGAAGCGTGCTGAAGAAGGAGCTGTCTACAACTCCTTCTTCAAATAGAGCCATTCGCGGATGTCGAGGAAGTAGGCGGTGATGAGGGATCTCTGGCGCGAGACTTCCTTGTAGCCTTCGGATTCGTAGAGGCGAAGGGCGCGCAGGTTATCGCCGGTCACGTGCAGGCCTATGGTTTCCTTGCCGCGATCTCTGGCCAGGTCTTCGGCCGCCGAGAGCAGGCGCCTGGCCATACCCTGGCGCCGGAAGGAGGGCGAGACCACCAACCGCTCGACGTAGGCTTCCGAGGACTCGGAGGAGTATCTGGGATAGGAGAGGAGGGTCGTCGCCCACACGGCCCGCGGGAAGCCGAGGTTGCCGGTAAGCGCTTTCCACAGGCCGCTGGCGAGCACGTCTTCTCTAGAGGCTTCCGTCCTTATGCCGACGCTGGCGGCCAGCTCCGAGGTTGCGTATCCTTCGACCACCAGCGACCTCACGCCGCCGGAGAGGTGTTCGAGGTCGACCCAGCGCTCCATGATCTTGAGCGAGCGGTCCATCCTGCTGCCGAAGACAGGCCTGAACTTGTCGAGGAAGCCTTCCACAACGAGGGCGGCTATGGCCGGATCGTCTTCCGGCTCGGCGAAGCGTACGGTGAACTGCTCGGCCTCCACCAAGATATCCTACCAGAGTCTGGTCTTCAGCCGATCAGCCGCCTGCGCATGATCTGGATAGGTATCAAGGCGAGAACGCCGGTAAACACGAGGATCCAGGCAACGTCCACGAACACCGCAGGAGAGGGACCCGTGGCGAGCTCCCTGCACACGTTGACCGCGTGGTAGAGCGGCGTGAACCAGGCGACCTGCGGGACCGGCGAGGGGAAGTTCTCGACCGGGAAGAAGATGCCAGAGAAGAGGAAAAGCGGCGTTACGACCAGGGTGAAGTAGTAGGCGAAGAGGTCGATGTGGCTGATCAGGCTCGTGAAAAGCGTACCCAACACGCTGAACATGATCCCTATAACGAGCAGCATCGGCGGAATGAACAGCGCCCACCAGGAGGTGATCAAGGGCTCTCCAAACACTGTCCCGAGCGCGATCAGCATGGCGAGGAAACCTGTGCCGTAGAGGGCCGCGCGGGTTCCTGCCCACAGGTACTCGCCGACGACGACGTCTTCGGCGTTCACAGGCGTTGTGATGATGGCGTCGTAGATCTTGTCGAACCTGAGCTTGACGAAGGTGTTGAAGGTGCTCTCGAAGGAGGCGGCGAACATGGCGTTACTCGCCAGGAGCCCGGGCGCGATGTACTCGACGTAGCTCTGGCCGGAGATGCCGCCCTGCTGGATGAACGTACCGAGGCCGAGCCCGAGCGCCGCCAGGTAGATGAGCGGCTCGATAAAGTTTGGGAAAAGGCCGCTGATCCAGAACTTGCTGAAGATGGTTACGTTGCGCTGCCAGACCCTGAACGCGCCCCGCATCGAAGGTATTCGTATCGCAGACACTACTCGATCAGGCTCCTTCCCGTCAGCCTCAGGAACACGTCCTCGAGCCCCGCCTGACGATACACGGTGTTCTCTACTTCAACGTCCGATTCCTGCACCCTGGCCACGAGCGTGTCGGCGTCTTCGGTGTAGATGAGGAGAACTTCGTCTCCGGTTCTCTCGACGGCGTCAGCGAGCGGTTCCACCAGCGTGAGCAGGACTTCGAGAACGTCCAGGCTCGCGCGGAACTCGAGGACGTGCGGGCTGACGTGCTCCTCGATGAGATCCTTCGGGGTTCCCCCGGCGATGATCCTGCCCCCCTCCATGATGACGAGGCGATCGCACAGGCGCGCTGCCTCCTCCATGTAGTGGGTCGTGAGAACAAGCGTCTTGCCCTCGGCCGTCAGCGCCCTGAGCCTGTCCCATACCAGGTGGCGCGCCTGCGGGTCGAGGCCCGTGCTCGGCTCGTCGAGTACGACGATCTCGGGGTCGTTGATGAGGGCGCGCGCGATGAGCAGCCTGCGCTTCATCCCGCCGGAGAGCTGCTCCACCTTCGCATCCACCTTGTCCGAGAGCTGCACGAAATCGAGTAGCTCGTCCGTTCTCTGCAGGACCGTCTTCTTCGGGAGGTCGTAGTACCTTCCGTAGATGAGCAGGTTCTCTCGCACCTCCAGCTCGTCGTCGAGGTTGTTCTCCTGCGGGACGACCCCGATACGGCGCTTTATCTCCCGCTCGTTACGGTATACGTCGAGGCCGGCCACCGAGAGCTCGCCGCCGGTCGGGATCACGGCGCCGTAGATCATCTTCATCGTCGTGGTCTTCCCAGCCCCGTTGGGCCCCAGGAAACCGAAACACTCACCACCAAAAATGTTGAAATCGACGCCTTTGACCGCCTCGAAATGGCCATAGGCCTTCCTGAGATCCCTTGCTACGAGGGTCGATTCGCCAGACCGGGTCTCGGTGTTCCTCTCCGTCTTCGTGTTCAATCGCAAGCCCCTCCAACATCTTCCAAACAACCGCCGATTCCCGCCCCCCGACAACCCCAACCGCGCACCCGATCCAACCGTGGTTCGGACCACGCCGGCGCCGACGGGAACGTCGAGAACTACCCGTATGCTACCGCAACCCGCGCGCCGGACCAGTGTCAGAATCCACCGGTCCGCGGGGAAATGTGCCCGGCGAAACGCCTGTTACAGACGTAGCAACGTTGCGGATCGTTAAGAAATGTTTACTATCTACGCTACCGCTTTGCGAAAAGTGCTGATAAAATCGCGCGCATGTTGCGGCGACTTGGCAGCGACGGAGACCGGGCATAGCTTTTGCGCACGTGAGGCGACTGGAGAGGGTACATGGGCAAGAGGTCTGATCGACGCAAGTTCAGGAGGAGGCGCCGGTGGGCCGGCTTTCTCTTGCTCGTGTCGTTTGCCGTGCTCGTTTTCGGTGCGCAGTTCGCGTTGAGAGTAAGTTCGCCCGACCTGCAGCCGGCCGCCTCCCGCACAGCCGAGAAGGCCAGCGTGGAGAGGGTGAAGTCCCCGGACGTGGCTGGCGCCCCCAAGGCCGCCGGCGAGCAGACCACACACGAGGTGGCACTTCTGGCCTCCGAAGAGGAAGACACGAAGACCCCGGCCGAGAAACTACAGGTCAACCAGGTGGCAGCACAGAAAGCCGACGAGAAGCAGGAAGCCGAGAAGCAGGCAGAGCAGGCGGCGAAAAAGCCGGATGATCCGCAGCAGGCCGCCTTGCCCGACCCCCCGACCGACGACCTTTGGTTCTCTATTCCCGCGCTTGGCCTCTACGACCAGTACGTGACCAACACGAGCGACTTCTCGGCGATGGACTACGGGGCTGTCAAGCTCCCCAATTCCGGTTTCCCGTGGCAGAAGGGGGCGAACACCTACATCGCCGCGCACCGTCTCGGTTGGCCTGGTACCGGGAGCTACCACCAGTTCTATGATTTGCCCGCGCTGGCGATAGGGGACATTATCTACCTCGGCGACGCCAACGGCACCACTTACACCTACAAGGTCAGTGGCTTCAAGGAGATCTCCCCGAACCAGGCCAGGGAAGTTACCGGCCCGCAGAACGGCAGAGACATGGTTTCTCTGCAGACCTGCATAGAGAACTACGGAGACTACTGGACCATGGGCCCCGACTGGTACGTGCGCTACATCGTCCAGGCGGACAGGGTCTCCGTGACCCCAGCCAAGTAGCACGCTCCGGCTAGCGCCTACGCTTGTCAGCACGGCGCTTCGCGCCTTGTCAGCATTTCAGCATGCTCGGACCTTTGGGCCTCGCTTGTCAGCTTTCGGTAGTACATCCTTTGGTCTGGTGCGAGAAAGCGTCTATACTGGTCGTTTCCGTCGCGGTGTTCAGTGACGGGCTTCGGTTTTTCGAGATGGGAGGATGACATATATGGCACTGGTTACGATGCGCCAGCTTCTCGATGAGGCGGCGAAGGGCGGTTACGGCGTCGGGGCGTTCAACGTCAACAACCTGGAGCAGGTACAGGCGATCATGGAGGCCGCGAGAGAGACGGAGTCGCCCGTCATCATCCAGGCCTCGCGGGGGGCGCGCAAGTACGCCAACGACCGCTTTCTCTACCACCTCATGGAAGCCGCGACGGAGGTGTACCCGGAGATCTCCGTAGCGTTGCACCAGGATCACGGCAACTCTCCAGAGACCTGCAGGAGTGCCATCGAGCTCGGCTTTACGAGCGTTATGATGGACGGCTCGCTCATGGACGACGGCAAGACCCCTGCGGACTTCGAGTACAACGTACGCGTCACGCGCGAGGTGGTCGAGATGGCCCACGAGGCCGGCGTCACGGTCGAAGGCGAGCTCGGGACGCTCGGCGGCATCGAGGACGGTGTGGGCTCCGGCGAGGTCAATTTGACGGACCCGGATCAGGCCGTCGAGTTTGTCGAGAGGACGGGGGTGGACGCCCTGGCGGTCGCCATCGGGACGAGCCACGGGGCATACAAGTTCATCAAGGAGCCCGACCGCGAGGTCCTCGCCATGCACATCATCGAGGAGATCAACGAGCGGCTTCCGACCACGCACCTCGTGATGCACGGCTCATCGAGCGTTCCGAAAGAGCTGGTGGACATAATCAACGAGTACGGCGGGAAGATAGATCCCACGTGGGGCGTGCCCGTGCGTGAGATCCAGGAAGGCATCAAGCACGGCGTCAGGAAGGTAAACGTCGACACCGACCTGCGCCTGGCGGCGACGGGTGCGATCCGAAAGGCTTTCGCCGAGGACCCGTCCGAGTTCGACCCCCGCTACTACCTCAAGCCCGCCCGCGCGGCGATGCAGGAGGTCGTGAGGGCGCGATTGGAGGCCTTCGGCCAGGCCGGCCATGCGAAGGACTACGAGCCCATCTCGCTCCCCGATATGGCGGTCCGCTACGGGGAGCAGGGTCACGCGCTCAAGGTGACGTAGAAGTTTCAAGCTACAGGCAACAGGTGTCAGCCGTCAGGCGCTCTCGCGGCTGAACTCCTCTCGCGCCACATCCGGGTTCATGTCTCCGAACGGTCTATCCACTTGGCGGTTTTGGGAGGCTGGTAGCTTTCAAGTCTCTGGAGCAGCCTCTCGTGCTCGCTTTCGACGAGGACGAGGTCGCGGTTCGGCCCGCTGAGGAAGCCTCTGTTTACCATCTGGTCGAAGACGGTGAGGAGGGGGTCGTAGTATCCGGCGACGTTCAGGAGGCCGCAGGGCTTTTCGTGCTCGCCTAGCTGGGCCCAGGTCAGGATCTCGAAGAACTCTTCGAGGGTTCCGGTACCGCCGGGGAGCGTGATGAACCCTTCCGAGAGGTCGGACATCATGGCCTTGCGCTCGTGCATCGAGCCGACGATGCGGAGGTCGGTGAGGCCTGTGTGCGCGAGCTCGCGCTCGACCAGGAATTTCGGGATGACCCCGATGGCCTCGCCGCCGGCTTCGATAGCCGCGTTCGAGACCACGCCCATCAGGCCGACGTGACCGCCGCCGAATACCAGCCGTATGTTTGCCTTCGCGAGAGTTCTGCCCAGGGAGCGGGCCGCCTCTGTGTAGGCGGGGTCGAGGCCAGGGCTGGAGCCGCAGAAGACGCAGACGCTCTGCAAGGTACTAGAACCTCTGGACGACGGCGACCCCGACGATGATGAGGAGCGCCCCCAGAATGCGCGGGATGCTCGCGGGCTGCACGGCCACCCCGAACAGACCGAAGTGGTCTATCACGATAGAGGCGATGACCTGGCCCGCCAGGAACAGGCCGATGGTGGTCGCCACCCCGAGCCGGGGTGTGAGGACGATCGAGGCGGACACATAGAAGGCCCCGAGCAGGCCTCCCAGGTACATCCAGGGGGGTGCGCTCATGATGGGGCCAAGCTCGGGTACGGAACGGCTCAAGACTACGGCCGCCATGAGAAGAATTATGGTTCCGACAAGGAACGAGAGCGCGGCCGCCAGCACGGGCCCGCCCACGACCTGACGAAGCTGGCTGTTGATGGCGAACTGCGTCGGAGCTGCCATCCCGGCGAAGAGCGCCACGGGAACCAGCAGGAGCCAGGTCATACGGTTCATCCTCCTCTTCTCTCTTGTGGCATCAGCGGGGCTCGTAGACGTCGTAGAGGATCGGCTCTATCCCCTCCTCGCCCACGCCGGAGCGGTACTGGATGTAGCGGGCGCGCTGCAGATAGGCCAGAGCCGTCTTCATCCTGTTTTCGAGGCCGGGGATCTCATCTTCGAGGTCTTCCAGCTCCGATGCGTCGAGGACCACGTCCTCCTCGTCGTTGTCCTGCCAGATCTCCCACAGCCTGCGCCAGAGCGCATCGGCCTCGGATGACAGCGGCTCTCTCTCCATCGCTCTACCTGCTTTCCTTGTGCTTGCGAAGCTCGAATACGATGTGGGCCAATTCCGGGACGAGGAGTTTCTCCACCGCGAGCCTGACCGCGTTGCGGGACCCGGGAAGGCTCGCGACGAATTTACTGCCCACGCTCCCCGCGAGCGCCCGGCTCATGATAGCCGCCGCCCCAATCTCTTCGTAGGAGAGCAATCTGAAGATCTCGCCGAACCCGTCCAGCTGCTTTTCGATCATGCGCTCTACCACCTCGTAGGTGGTGTCGCGTGCCGAGATGCCCGTCCCTCCGGTCGTGACGACGGCGTCTACGTCGGACCTTGCGAGCAGGTCGACCAGGTTGTTCCTTATGCCGGCGACCTCGTCCCTGACGATCCGGCGCTCCACCACGTCCTGTCCCGCATCCTTCAGCAGTTCCTCCGCGATGTCGCCGCCGGTGTCGGTCTCTGGTGTCCTCGTGTCGCTGATGGTCAGTATGGCGACCCTGACCGTCTCGGGCGCCGACTCCCTGTGCTTGTGGACGCTCTCGCTCAAAACATACCACCTTGCAAGAACGGGTTGGACGCACGCTCGTTCCCGATCGTGGTCCGCGGCCCGTGCCCCGGATAGACGATCGTCTCGTCGGGGAGCGTCAACAGACTCTCCTCGATGCTCCGCATCAGGACCTCCATGCTGCCACCGGGAAGATCCACCCTCCCCACACTTCCGGCGAAAAGCGCATCGCCCGACAGAACCAGCCTTTCGTCTTCGACGTAGAAAGCGAGGTGCCCGGGCGCATGGCCCGGCGTGTAGAGGGAACGGAATCTGAGATCCCCGACCTCGACGACCTCCTCGTCCGCGACGTGACGATCGACGGTTGGGACGTTGCCGAACCTGAGGCCCATCATCATAGCCTGGGTCGGAAGCCCTTCCAGCATGGGTTCGGCCTCGGCGTGCATCAGCATCGGGCAGGCGTACTCGTCGACCAGCCCGACTACCGCCCCGACATGGTCTATGTGGGCGTGGGTGACGATTATCGACCCAATTTCCAGGCCCGTCTCTTCGACGGCCATGGCGATGCGGGCTGCTTCGTCGCCCGGGTCTATGAGCGCCCCGACACCCGATTCTGCGTCGCCTATGATGTAGCAGTTCTCCTGGAACGGGCCTACGGTTAGCATCTCAAGGATCATCGCGTCCTCCCGATCAGGAACTCGACCAGCAGTCGGGCCGGGACGCCGGTAGCCCCTTTGGTCGTGTATGCGTTGCCCTTCTTGCCGAAGGCCGTTCCCGCGATATCGAGGTGGGCCCACGGAAAGTCGGCGAATTCTTTGAGGAAAGCCCCCGCGGTCAACGCACCGCCCCCGCGTCCTCCCGAGTTCTTTATGTCGGCCGTGTCGCCTTTGATCTGCTCCGTATACTCGCTGAAGAGCGGCAACGGCCACGCCCTCTCGCCGGTCGCCTCGCCCGCGGTCTGCACCTCCGCTATAAGGTCCTCGTCGTTGCCCATAAGGCCGGAGGCGTGGGCTCCCAGCGCGACGACGCAGGCGCCGGTGAGCGTTGCGCAGTCGATCACGGCGGAGGGCTCGTAGCGGCGGGCGTAAGAGAGGGCGTCCGCGAGGATGAGGCGACCCTCGGCGTCGGTGGTGATGATCTCCACCGTCTTCCCGGAGTGCATCTCCAGCACGTCTCCCGGTTTGAAGGCGGCCCCGCCCGGCAGGTTCTCGGTTGCGGGCACCAGGGAGACCACGTTCAGCGGGAGATCCAGGGCCCCTAACACCTCCATGGTTCCAAGCACCGCAGCGCCGCCGCTCATGTCGAACTTCATGTCCTCCATGCCCGCCGTAGGCTTTATGGAGATGCCCCCTGAGTCGAAGGTGACGGCCTTCCCGACGAGGACAACTGGCGCCTCTTCACCCCCCTTGCGGTGTTCCAGCACGATAAAGCGCGGCTCGTTCGTCGCGGACCGTCCGACCGTCGCGAGGCCGGTTAGCCCCTCGGCCTCGATCCCTGCGCGGTCGAGAACGTCGAGGTCCATACCGTACCTCTCCGCGATTTCGCGTGCCTGTTCGGCGAGGTACTCGGGGGTGGCGACGTTGGACGGCTCATTGGCGAGGTCGCGGGCGAGCACAGACCCGATCGCCACCTTCCCCCCGACAATGGCCCCCTTCCGGGCTTCTTCCAACTCCCCTTCCTCGGTGACAAGCCAGAAGGTTTCGAGTTCGTGGCTGTTCGCGGCTGTCTTGTGATTCAAGAACCGGTACAGGCCGAGCTTCGCTCCCTCGGCCGCGGCCCGCGCGGCTTCGCGGGTACTCGTATCCGGCAGCGCCGGCAGGGAGAGGGCGGCTTCGCCTAGTCCGAGGGTCCTGGCGTGGCGGGCGACGGTGGCTGCCGCGCGGCGAAGCTTCTCCGGGGTCGCGAGATCCCTCTCTCCGAGCCCGACGAGCAAGAGACGGGGCGCGGAACCCTCCTGGCCGTACAGCAGGGCTGTCTCGCCCGGTTTACCAGAGAAGTCGCCGTCCGACACCACCCTTGAGGCGTCTTCGCCGAGTTCCGTGGGGCCCTCACCCTTGTAGAGGGCGACCGCGAGGAGTTCCGGCGCGAATCCTTCGGTTGCGCTGGTCGTAGCGCCGATCTTGACCAAGTTCGGACCACCTCTCTCACAAAGACACGAGACCGCGTAGATTATAGGGAAAAGGAACCCGCTGTCTGCCATACGCCCCGCTCGCGGGGCCCGGCGTAATGCTATCTTACTGTCGTGAAGTTGCGACCTTACCTGGAGTTCGCCGTCCAGACCGCTTACGAGGCCGGCCGGCTCACGCTCGGATACTTCGGGACCGAGGCAGCCCATCCAGAGTTCAAGGCCGACGATACCCCCGTAACCGTGGCCGACAGGGAGGCGGAGAAGCTAATTCGAGGCAGGATAGAAGCCCGCTACCCGAAGCACGCGATTCTCGGAGAAGAGTACGGCGAGTCGGAGGGGGCTGACACGGACCACCGTTGGCTCCTCGACCCCATAGACGGAACGAAGTCCTTCGTCCGGGGCGTAGCGCTGTACGGAGTCCTGATCGGGCTCGAAATACAGGGCGTCTGCGAGGTGGGCGTCGCCTACTTCCCGGCCATCGAGGAGATGGTGTGCGCAGCCACGGGCGAGGGCTGCTTCCTGAACGGCCGCAGAGCCCGAGCGTCCGCGACAGAGACCGTGGCGCAGGGCATTGTCTGTTTCACCGACGTCGCCAGCTTCGGGGAGCACGGGCGCGCCGCCACATGGGAGCGCCTGCTCTCCTCTGCCGGAAGCGTCCGTGGCTGGTCAGATGCCTACGGCCATGCCCTCGTCGCTACAGGCAGGGCGGAGCTGATGCTAGATCCCATAATGAACCCCTGGGACTGCGGCCCCTTCCCGCCGATCCTGCGCGAAGCCGGCGGCTTTTTCGGCGATTGGTCGGGCAACGAAACCATCTACGCAAACGAGGCTATGAGCACCACGCAGATTCTTCTACCAGAGGTCCTACGCCTCGTCGACAGCGATCAGGGCGATTAGCGAGCCGCCCCACAGGCATTGGGTTACGCCTGCTGACCGTTGGCCGGAGAACGTGTCGAATTGCGTGCCCGGTCCCGACCACGAACGAGGGGTGCGGCGAGAACCGCACCCCGGGCTGAATTACTGACCTGCTGAATTGCTGACCGGCTACAATACGGGCAAGAATTTCTCCAGCTCGTATGGCGTCACCTGCACCCTGTAGTCCTCGAACTCCTCGCGCTTGAGCTGCAAGAGTCGCGTGTAGGTATGTTCGCCGAGCGCCTTGTGCAAGAGCTCCGAGTTCTCGGCCTCTTTGATCGCCTCTCCGAGGTCGGCGGGCAGGCTCTCGATGCCCATCTTCTGGCGCTCTTCGGAGCTGAGGTTGTACAGGTTGCGCTCCATCGGTTCGGGAAGCTCGTAGCCCTTCTCGATGCCTTCGAGGCCTGCGTGCAGCAGGGCTGCGAAGCACAGGTAGATGTTCGCAGCCGGGTCGGGGCAGCGAAGCTCCATGCGGGTGGCGCGCTCCTGACCCGGATGGTAGAGGGGGACTCGGACGAGGGCTGAGCGGTTGCGGCGGCTCCAGGCGATATAGACCGGGGCTTCGTAGCCTGGGACCAGACGCTTGTAGGAGTTCACGTGCTGGGCGAAGATTATGCTGATCTCACGCGCGTGCCGCAGTTGGCCGGCGATGAACGACTGGGCTTCGCTCGAGAGGAAGTACTCGTTGTCGCCGTCGAAGAAAGCGTTCTTGCCGCCCGAGAACAGGCTCTGGTGGGTGTGCATCCCCGAGCCGTTCTGGTCCTTGAGAGGCTTCGGCATGAAAGTCGCGTAGACGCCGTGGCGGGTTGCGACCTCTTTGACCACGGTCTTGTAGGTCATCACCTTATCTGCCATCGTCATCGCGTCGTCGAAGCGGAGGTCGATCTCGTGCTGGGAGATGCCAACCTCGTGGTGCGAGTACTCGACCTTTATGCCTAGCTGCTGCAGGGACTGGACGGTCTCACGCCTAAGGGCCGTCGCCGCGTCCAGCGTCGTCAGGTCGAAGTAGCCGCCGTAGTCGAGGGGCTCCGTGCCCTTCGAGTCCCTGAAGTAGAAGAACTCTAGCTCCGGCCCGCAGTAGAACTTGTCGAAGCCCATCTCGTTCGCCCGCTCCAGGGCGCGCCTCAGGACGTGGCGAGGGTCGCCCACGTAGGGGTCGCCGTCCGGCGTCCTCACGTCGCAGATCATACGCGCCGTCGGCGCCTCCTGTGGGCTCCAGGGGATCACCTGGAACGTCGAGGGGTCTGGCATGGCGATCATGTCGGACTCCTCGATGTCCTGGTAGCCCGTGATCGAAGACCCGTCGAAGCCCATGCCCCCGTCGAGGGCGTCCTCTAGCTCCTCGACCGTGATCGCGAAGCTCTTGAGCGTGCCTAGCACGTCGGTGAACCACAACCTGATGAACTGGACGTTGTTTTCCTGCGCTTGCTGCAACACGCTTTGCTTATCAGCCAACGTTGCGCCTACCTCCTCGGAAATCCGTTCTCTACTCCGTCCCCGGGCGGGGATCTCTGGACAACACCCGCCATGATATGAACATGTGTACCCGTTGCATATGGCCTCGCGTACAAGCCAGGCCGCGCGATTCGACCGTATTCTCGGCCAGATGTATAAGAACGGCTTCTGGTATCTTTGTTTACGGCCGTATCGGGTGATCTTTGGGCTCTGCCGGTACGTAGCCGGGGTAGAATCTACAACTGTACTACAGAAGACCAGCCGCCGATATAGAGTAAAGGGGTCGGGATGAGCGAGAGGCCGGAAGAGGGTCGCGAGGAGCGCCGGAGAACGGGTCCCCTGGGGGACGACGATGAGACACGCCCGGTTCCCACCGAAAACGGTCCCGAGGCCACGCGCCCGGTGACCACGGGAAGAGCATCGCGCAGGCCCTCCCAGGAGGAGAACGAGACCCGCGTCATCAGGTCGGCGCAACACCCCGACACCGTCAAGGACGCGACGCCGTACCCGAGGGGCTACTTCGAGGCCGCCGAGGAGCGCGAGGATCGGCTCAGAGACATGTACGGGGGCGTGGATTGGCTGGCGAGCTTTCTCGGTTACGTCTTCACCGTCGTCCTCGCTTTGGTCTTCTCGGCCATCGCGGGGCTCGTGCTCGTGCCCTTCGGCTTCCCGCCCGAAATCTCGGGTGGGCAGCTCGGGGCCTCCGTCCTCACGGACCTCGCGGTGCTTGGGGTTTTGATCTTCCTCACCTACTTCTTCGGCGGGTACGTGGCGGGCCGCCTCGCGCGCTTCGACGGCGGACGCAACGGGGCTATGGTGCTGGTCTGGACGTTCATCGTGGCCCTGATCCTCGCCCTAGTCGCCGTGGTCTTCTCGGGCTTCCTGCCAGCCGGAATGGCCGATGGCGTCAGCAATCTGGCGCGCGGGACGGTGTCCACGGCTACCAACCTGGCGGGCGCCGGCGTGGCCGGGATCATCGTGGCCGTCGCCGCCCTGCTCCTCGCGCTCCTCGGCGGGTTTTTCGGGGGACGCCTTGGCAGCAGGTACCATACCGAGATAGACCGGGCGAGCTGAGGGGTCAGGTGTGCAGTCTCTTACAGGTGCACGGAGAGAGCGCCCGTATAAAGCGATGAGAACGCCGTAAGACAAGAAGGACGGAAAATTTGGGCGCACACGTGTTGTTCGAGACGGGCATAAGACGTCTCGGTTCGAAGGAGAATGGGTTTTTCTACCGCTATCCGGGTACGGGGGAGACCGTGCGCGAGGAACGGGTGCTCTCGCGCATCGAGGACCTCAAGGTTCCGCCCGCCTGGGAGGAAGCGCGGATCGCCCGCAGCCCACGGGCGAAGGTTCAGGCTGTCGGCTACGACTCGGCTGGCAGGGTGCAGTATCTCTACAGCGCGAAGTACAGGGAGCAGAGGGAGCGCGAGAAGTTCGAGCGTGTGCTCCGCTTCGCCGATGCGCTACCCGAAATGCGGAAGACGACGAGCGACCACCTGGGGCACAAGAAGCTTGGCGCCGAGAAGGTTCTCGCTACGATGACACGGCTGATGAACGCGGCCCACTTCCGGGTTGGCGACGAACGCTACGCGAGGAAGAACAAGACGTACGGCAT
>DATDKB010000314.1:0-3520 GCA_036520255.1 Rubrobacter sp.
TCGGCTCCCCTTGCGTCGGTGAATATCGTGATGGGCACCCGTTCCCGTCGAGCCGAGTTTTCGAGGGCGGAGGCGGTCGCCGGGTCGGTTACTCTTATGCCGAGTGCGACCTCGTTCGCCGGGGGTTCGTAGCCCGGCACGCGGAGGTGGAGCACCCCCGCTGCGAGCGCGATGCCAGGAGAAGCGAAGGATAACCAGGAGGAGAGCACGAGGGCGCCAAAGCCGGCCAGCACCCAGCGCGGTCGCAAAGCCCTTCGGCCGGGTTCCGGTTGCGGGCCGTAAGCATCCACCAAGGCTTCGAGCCTCACGCAGACCGGAGGGACACCCGGCTCTGTGTGCGGGACCACCAGCGAGGTCTCGCCTCGCGCGGCGGATCTCAGGAGGGTCGTAAGCTCTCCGGCGGATTGCGCCCGGTGGGCGGCCCCCGCCCGCTCCATCACTTGGGCGTTGAACTCCCCATGGCCGAGAATGGGATCGAAGATGAGAATCGGCAGGCCCATCTCTATGGCCTCAAGGCACGTCATGCCCCCCGCGTTCTGGATCAGGCAGTCGGACGCCGCCATAAGGACCGGTACGTCGTCCCTCCACCCCATTACCCGCACGTTCGCTTCGGAGGCAAATCGCTCTTCGAGACGTGCCCTGAGCCCGGCGTTCGTTCCGGTCACCACGACGGTGTGCGCGCCGGACTCCGCGGCGCACTGGGCCGCTCCCTCCAAGTCGCCGATGCCCCAAGCGCCTCCCACGACGAGGGCCACCAACGCCTTCTGCGGCAACCCCAGGATCGCGCGAGCTTCATCGCGTGTCGGCGCGGAGTGGAAGCCGTCAGGCAAGGGAAGCCGCGCGAGGGCGACCTTACCCCCCGCACGTTTTGCCAGTTCCGCCGAATGCCGGGAGACGACGAGGTGCAGATCGACCCACGGATCCACCCACAGGGGGTGAGCCCCGTAGTCCGGGATGATCGCCGCCGCTGGGATCCGCAGCCTACCGACCTTGCGCAGGCGGCCGAGGGCGGCTGTGACCAGGGGGTAGGTGGAAACCACCAGGTCCGGCCGCTCCCTCTCTATAACCTCGAGCAACCGGCCCGCGAAGAGCAGGCCCACGAGGAACCTTACGGCCGCCGCGCACGACTTTCGAGAGGTCGCGGCGAAGACGGCGCCCAGCGACCTCGGCGTGTTCCTGACCTGGCTGGAATAGAAGCGCACCAGCAGCCAGTTTAGGACGCGGCTCATCTGCCGCAACCCGTCTGCCATCGCCACGCTGTGGCCGGCCCGCTCCAGCTCGGCCCGTACCGTCCGGCCTGCCGCCTCGTGACCCCCGCCCACGGCGGCAGTCAGGATGAGGATCTTGCCGGTTGGGCCGACCGGGCACACGCCGTCGGACCTCGGGCGCATCTTGGCCAATAGATGCCGCCGGTAGAGTCCATACGACGCCCACAAAAGGATAAAAACCAAGGCGGCAGCCACCAGATGCCCGACCATCCTACGGCTCCCTCCGCGCTACCATATCTCGCCCCCAAACCATTCTGAACGTCTCCATTGCGCCCCGGCAATCAGGGTCAGGGGCTAACCCTTCGGCGCATCCTTAACCGCGCCGGAGGCGGGTGCTCGGGCAAGATCATCGAGGCTCTAGGAGGCTGGGAGAAGTCGAAGTCATAAACCAGATCGCCCAGCTGCGGGGCGTCCTCCCGTACGTCGGGTCTGGGGTCCGGGCGCTCGTCCGTTTTGGGATCTATGCGCTGCCCGCCGAGGAAGTCGTCCTCGACGAACTTCAGGTAGGCGTCGAAGCTCAGGGTCTGGTGGTCCACGTAGCCCTTCTTTGCGTAGGGGCTTATGACGAGGCCTGGCACCCTCATGCCGTAGCCGTTCCTGTCGACTCTGGGCGGTACGACGTGATCGTAGAATCCGCCCCAGTCGTCCCAGGTTAGGAAGATGGCGGTGCTCTTCCAGTCGGGGCTTTTCATCACGGCGTTGACGAGGCCGGTTACGTAGGCCTGGCCGGCACGGATCGAAGCCGGAGGGTGCTCGCTGTTGTTGCCGCCTGGGATGACCCACGAGACCGCCGGCAGCTTGCCGGACTTGACGGCCCCATAGAAGTGCGAGGTACTCTGTATGTTGTGGAGCTGGCCGTCCTGGCGCACGGTGTCGAAGTAAGGTAGGGGATTCCAGATGCCCGGGGTCTTGGCATTTTGCATCACGTGGTGGCAGAACATCTCGCCGTTGCCGCAGTCCGGCTGTGTTCCCTCGGACACGTAGTAGGCCCAACTCACGTCATTCTTGTGGAGCAGGTAGGTAAGGTCGGTCCAGGCGTAGTCCGGCGTAGGGAGCGCGCTGCCCGTCTTTCGATAATAACGCCTCCCGGCACCGCTGTCCGGAGGACGGTCGGGCCTACCCCTGGCGTTGTGGCAGCTCATCGGGTCGCCGGGCACGTTGCACTTGGCCGACCACCCCGACACGGTGTAGAGGTGCTCTGGCAAGCTCCATGAGATGCTCGGCGCGAACATATGATCCTGGAGCACGAACCGGTGCGCGTAGTCCCAGTAGTTGGGGATCTCGCGGGCGTCGTGGTAGCCCAACACGTCTGGCTCCTTCTGTCCCGAAGCCACGCCGCAGGCGGGGTCGAGACCGTTCTTGCAGGCCCTCTTTCTTCCCACGAACTCCTGGCGGACGAACCCGTCCATCTTCCCCCCGTTGATATCTTCTTTGGCGTCGCTTGGCTGGTGCGGACCGCCGCTGTTGACGACGCTGGGGTCGTGAAAAGGCTTTACGCAGCGGCCGGTTTTGGGGTCTGGCGCGCAGACCGTCGGCTTGTCGTCATTCATCGGGATGCCGTCCGCGCCGGGGTACGTCCCGAAGTAGCTGTCGAACGAGCGGTTCTCCTGCATGACGATCACGACGTGCTTTATCTTGTGGATGCCCGCCGGTATGGAGTCCGCGCTCGAACTCGCATTGTTGCCCTGCGCCGACCGGTCGGCATCCCCACCGCAGGCCGTCGAGATCACGACCAGGAGCAGTTCCAGGACAACGACGGCGAACCTTGAGAGCACCGCGGCAAAACCGCCACCTGTAGATCTGGCCGCGCGCGTAGAGCTTCTCGAACCGGGCACCGTCAGCCCTTTCCCTCTCGAACCCCAGAGCTTATGCTTTGCGTTGGTCTCATAACTTGGGGCTCTACGAGCCGCGTCTAATAATCTGGTAAGTGCCCGTGCTTCGGGGCCTCAAGCAATTGCAGCTTGAATGCTATCTCGGCTCGCACGGCTGCCAGGTCCCGAAGCAGATCGCCGAGACCTCGAGGTCTGTTTGCCCGAAATTGACGTAGCGCACGCTTGAGCTACTCCCTCTCGTTGGGTTGCTTTCTCTCTACTGCCTTTGTTGTTAAACCTACCAATAAGGCGTGGCAAGAGCGTGGTGAGGAGCGTGAAACCTGGCTGACCAGGATGCAGCGGATCGTGGACTCCGTCCGAGCTAGTCGATCTCCTGGGCTCCCAACTTTGCCGAGATGAACCGCAAGCCCAAACCCTTGG
>DATDKB010000315.1:0-6240 GCA_036520255.1 Rubrobacter sp.
AGTCGCCGGAGTTCCATTGGTACGCTCACAAAAAGGTTGTAGCCAGCGTCAGGTTCTTGCGTCGACATCTGTCCTTTCCCCTTCCCGCAGCTCGCTTCGATACTCATCCTTAAGGGTTTCGCTTACATTCCTTCCCGATCACACTGCGGGAAGGATCCCAGTATAATCGAAAGACACTTCCGCCCATTATCCCGCTTATCCCCGGCTATTGATCCGTAAGCTACATTTTGTCCGCGATTGGAGTCACACGCAATAGACTGATAGATTATTTTGCTAAAGGGACTAATACTATCGTATAAAGGCGCAATGGCGATTACACGGTCAGGGACTTAGTAAACTCTCGCAACCTAAGCTTGCGTTTTAACTGCGCTGGCGGCGAAGGATGCGTAAGACTCTCGGTGAGCGCATGATGGGCGCATCATGGAACCCTCTGAAGCCCTCCACACTTTGGGCACCTTCCGTCACTCGTTCTACGAATGCCTCCACCGTCGGGCCGATACTCTCTTCGAACTCACCGACGCCCTCCTAACTGCGGACTCAGCCGTTCCTTCTCCCGTTCACCTGAGCCTCGAAGCATCACATCGTCGCGGCTGGGGCAGCCTTTACGCCGCGTTGGATCGAGGACAGATAGATGCCGAAGCTTTGCGGGAACTGCTCCTCCGCTATCCCCTTGCCGGCAGTGGAACGACCACGCCCATCTATGCCGTGGACGTGAGCGTGTGGGATCGCTGCGACGCGGAGTGCAGTCCCGAGCGCGGATACTACTATCATCCTTCTCGCCACTCGGCCGGCCAACCCATCGTGGCTGGATGGGCCTACCAGTTCATCGCCAGGCTCAACTTGGTCCGCGAGAGCTGGACCGCCCCCGTCCTAGCCTTGCTGGTCCACCTGCCCACACCGGCAGGCCGCGTCGCCACGGACCGAAGATGAAGTGTTCGGATTCGAGCACCTGGCCAGAGCCCTCCACGGAGTACACATGCCAGGACGCCGGCTACGGGACGGTGCGCGTGCGTGCCTGGGCGAAGATGCATCCTAAGGTCCGGGCGCATGAAGGCCGTGGTAGCCGCGGACCTTTGCCCGTCGTGGTCGGGACGATCGTGTTGGTAGAGGTCGAGCGATTGCCCCGGGGCGAGAGGCGGCGCGAGCCGCGCATTCTGTGGCTGTGGTGGCATGGTGAGGGAGAACCTGACCTCAAGCTCATCTGGCGAGCTTACGTGAGACGCTTCGACCTGGAGCATACCTTCCGCTTCCTCAAACAGACTTTGGGATGGACCACCCCTGGGGGGTGCGTCGTCCCGAGCAGGCAGATCGGTGGACGTGGCTGGTCTTGGTCGCCTTCACGCAACTGCGCCTGGCCCGCCCGTGCGTTGAGGACCTAAGGCTGCCGTGGGAGAGGCGCTACGATCCCGGTCGCCTGACGCCTGCGCGGGTCCGGCGCGTCGTTTTGGCACTTTTGCTAGAGCTGGGTACACCCGCCAAGCCGCCGAACCCTTGCGGACGCTCGCCAGGACGGCCTCTAAGGGACGCCTCTCGGGGCGGGCCAAGCGCTACCCGGCCCTCAAAAAGGGCGCCTGAGTCAGCGAAAACCGCGAACACGAGAGTTTTGCGAAGTACTCAAAGCTCATCGCAAAACTCCCCTGGTTAAAACGTAAGCTTAGAAGCTGTTTCAAAACCCCCTGAGGTAGCGTCGGCACATGAGCGCGCAGGCGAGGGTGAGGAAGGCCATATGTACGGTTGGGTCGCGTTCCCAGCGGATGCGTAGGCGACGGTAGTTATGCAGCCAAGCGAAGGTACGCTCTACGACCCACCGCCATCGTCCGAGCCCCGAGCCGTGCTTCGTTCCGCGGCGGGCGATCACCGGTTCGACGCCGCGGCGCCGTAGCTCGTGCCCCGGTAGTTATCGTGGTCGTAACCCCGGTCAGCGACGATCCGGTCAGGTCTCTGGCGCGGCCGACCGACCTTGCCTTTGACGGGCGTGATGCCGTCGACGAGCGGAAGCAGCTGGGTAATATCGTTGCGGTTCCCGCCCGTCAGCGCAACCGCCAGCGGTGCCCCATCGGCGTCCACCAGCAGGTGGTGCTTGGAGCCGGTGCGGGCGCGGTCAACCGGCGAGGGCCCAGTTAAGGCCCCCCTTGAAGAGCGCGGACGTGGCTTGAGTCCACCACCCCCCCCGCGACCAGTCGATCCGGCCGGCAGCATTCAGAAGGCCGAGAAACTCGTGGTGCAGTCGCTCCCACACCCCTGCGCGCTGCCACTCCCGGAGGCGCCGCCATGCGGTCACGCCGGAGCATCGAGATGGACTCTCTGCTGGGAGCAAACCCGCCAGAAGACCCGCTAGCACGGCTCGAAATCTTAGCCGAAAGTCTGACGCGGCGAATCGTCGAGCACGAGCCCGAGTACCGCACCCAACTGCGCCTCGCGCTTGAAGGCGAACCCGCGGGCGGCGAGACGTTGCCGCTGCGGCGAGGGCGACGAATCGCATGGGTCGAGGATGCCTTGACTCCCCTGCGGGGGCGAATGCCGGAGCCGGAGCTCAGGCGGTTGGTCTACGGGATAGGCGCCACGATCGGCATTGAGGCTTTCGTATGGCTTACCGACATGGGCGGACTTTCCCGCGAGGAGGCGGTAGAGGTGATGCGCTCGAACGCGCGCACGCTGCTGCGTTCCGCGCTTGAGCGACTAGCGTAGCGAATAACGCAGACCGCACACGCTAGCTCCTTGTTGGCGATCCGCCGACGCGCAGAGCCGGTCTTGAGCAGTGCTCGATGCCGTGTACTTGCTTGGTGCCGAGCATTCGTTCAATCCTGTTGTTGATGCGGGGACATTTTGAAACCGGTTCTTAAGGTGATGTTTCCAACAGCAAGCGTACCAAGCCCTCTATCGCGGTGTACGCGCCGCCAAAGCTCCTCCAGGCGCAACGCCCGCGGACCGGCGAGCGGTGGGCGGACCATCTCAGTGGCCCGGCATCCTGGGCAGGTCCCTGCCCGACTCGTCGAGGGCGCTGGGCGTCTCCATCCTCTCCCCGCGCAGCAAGGCGGCCCGCGCGATCACGAAGGCCGAGATGGGGGTGGTGACGAGCAAGAACGCCGCTGTGAGGATCGCCCTGTAGATTATGTCCGGATCGCCCGTCACCGCCGAGGAGGCGCAAAAAGAGATCACGCCCAAGAATACGGCCTTGCTCATGGCGTGCAGTTTGGTGTAGGTGTCGGGCATCCGGATCGCACCATATACCCCGACGGTCATGACCCAGAGGCCCAGGATCACGAGGGCGTCGGCCAGATACGGGAGCACGAACGAGAGGGCGGACGCCACGGCGGAAGCCATTAGAAGATGCTCCTCTCCCCGTGGTAGCGGGCCAGGACCAGCGTGGCCACGAAGGCCAAAAGCGAGAGGACTAGCGCCGCGTCCATGTAGTACGAGGAGCGGTTCGCGTCGGCGTAGAGCACCAAGAGCCCGACGAGTATCAGGGTCAGCGTGTCCAAGGCCAGGATGCGGCTCGCCGTCGAGCGCAGCCGGATCACCGCCGCCGCGCTCACTACGAGCAGGCCGGTCATCCACGCGAAGGCCAGGTAGAAGACTATCTCGTGCAAAAAACCTCCTCAGGGACTCACGGGAAGATCTTGCTCTGGCAGCGGCGGTAGAAGTCCTCCTGTTGATCGCGGTAGGCTTCGGGATCGCGGGCGTCCAGGACGTGGATCAACACTACCCCCCGCTCCCGGTCCACGTCCACTAAGAAGGAGCCCGGCGGAAGCCCCGTGACCACCGCCCAGACCGCCACCCCGGTCGGCGTCCTCTCCCCGATGGGGACGGCCACGATGCCCGGTCTCACCAGGGGCCGCAGATGCAACGTTACCAGCGTGACCTCCCAGTTACCCACCAGTATCTCCCGGAAGACGGCGACGGCAAACGGCACGAAGGCCATCACGCGCCCGAGCAAGGTGAGCCCGGGGTCGACCGGCCGCAGGGTCGCATCGTCGGCGCCGAAGACGAACCGCCGGGACGCGAAGAGCAGCGCGGCGGAGAGGCTGGCTCCGATCAGCAGATCCCAGGGGTGGAAGCTCCCCAGCGCGAGCGCGTAGACCAGCGTGAGAACCACGACCGCCGCGACGTAGCGCCGCGTCACCCGGCGCCCTCGACCAGGACGTCGGCCGCCGCCTCGCTCAGGTAGATCAGTGCCTCGGGCCAGAGTCCCAGGAGTATCACGAGGGCCGCTAAAGCGACCATCAGCAACCGCGTCGCCCGCGGGCTCGGCTTGCCTTCGCTCCCCGGCTTCATGAATCGCCGCTGGTAGACCTGGAACGAATACAGGAAAGACAGCGCTCCGCCGAGGAAGATCAGGGCGACGAGGGCCAGGCTCACAGGCAGCGAATCCTCCGCGATGGCGGCCTTGAAGACCGCTATCTTGCCGACGAAGCCGACCGCCGGGGGCACGCCCGCGATGGAGAAGGCCCCGACGGCGAACGCCCCGCCGACCAGCGGCCCGCGCAGCCCGGCGGTGAGGAAGACCACCCCCTTGTTCAGCGAGTTCACGACCGAGTAAAGGACCGCCGCCGCGTACCCCGTCGGTCCCCCGACGCCCAAGGCCAAGAGGACGTAGCCGACCTGCCCGATGGCCGAGTAGGCCATCACCTCCGACGTGTCGCGGCGCGAGATCGCATGCAGCGCCCCGTAGATTATGCTCGCGGTCCCGAGGACCAGCACGGCTGTCGAACCGAACTCCAGCTCACGGGGAAGGATGCCGCCGCCGAAGCGCAGGAGCCCGTAGCTTCCGATGTTCGCCAAAGCACCTGACAGGATCGCGGCCACCGGCGCGTGGCTGCCCACGTAGACCGCCGGCAGCCAGAAGTGGAACGGGAAGAGACCCAGCTTCAGGCAAAACGCCGCGAAGATGAGCGCAGCTATGGCGATCACCGAGCTGGGCTCCAGCACATCCGTCCTCTCGGCGATCACCCGCATATCCAGGCTGCCGGTGATGCTGTAGAGTGCCGCGATCCCGATGAGGAACAAGACCGACCCGAGCAGGTTGACGACCGCGAAGACGAAAGCGCCCCTCACCTGGTAGTCCTCCTCCCGGTAGCCGGTCAGGACGAATGAGGCGGTCATGGAGATCTCGAAGAACACGTAGAAGTTGAAGGTGTCCCCCGTCAGGAAGAGACCCGTGAGGCCGGCGGCCACGAGCAGCACCAGCGCCGGGAAGGCGCGCCAGCGCACCCCTAGGGGGAGCTCGTAGAGCAGCGATACTAGGATTATCCCGATGCAGACGAGGGCGAACACCACACCCAGAGCATCGGCCCGCAGCGAGATACCCACGTTCTCCGGCCATCCGCCGGCGACCGTGGCGATCGGCCCCTCCCTGAGCACCACGAAGGCCAGCCAGACCAGCGAGACGAAACTCGCTCCGAGGCCCGCCGCCGCCAGGAGGCCGACCCACCGGCGCCGGCCGTCCAGGAGGGCCAGCACCGCCGCGAGCACCCACGGGATGCCGACCGGGAGGACGAGGAGAACCTGGCTCGTCGACGACCCCGTCACCGCGCTTCCGAACCTTCTCGCGCCCCCGCCTCTTCTCTTGGCTCCGCGTCCTGCTCCTCCGCCGGCACCTCTTCGCCCTCGGGATCGTCTGCACGTTCCAGGGCCTCGGCCTGGCGCATCTCATAGTCCGCGATCTCCTCCGCGTCCACGGTGTGGTGCGTGACGTAGAGCCGGTAGACCATCGCAAGTAGGAGCGCTGCGACGCCGAAGCCTATGACCAGAGCGGTCAAGGCCATCGCCTGGACCAGCGGGTCGCTCACGGGGCCCGCCCCCTCACGCGGGTAGATCGGGGCGACGCCGCGCGTAAGCCCTGCCGAGATTATGAAGAGGACAGCCGAGTTGGAGACGAGGATTATCCCGACGACCACCCGCGTGAGGTCGCGCTGGAGGAGGAGGAACGTCCCGGAGGCGAAGACCGCCGCGAATACGAGGGCGGAGTAGAGGATCACCGCCCCTCACCCCCTCCCGAAGTCCCCTCCGTGCCCGCGTACCCTTCCTCCCCGGCAGCTTCGTTAGCGCGGGCGAAGAACGACACCACCCCGACCGCGAAGCCGAAGACCAGCAAGAAGACCCCGGAGTCGAAGAGGACGGCGGTCATGAGCTCCAGGGTCTCGAGGTGAACTGGCTCGGTGCTGGGCGGCGGGCTGTGGGTCAGGATCGCCTCCCCGAAGAACAGGGGCAAGGCGGCGACCGACAGGGCGACGAGCAGCC
>DATDKB010000316.1:0-2550 GCA_036520255.1 Rubrobacter sp.
CTCGGTCGCGCGCCTAGCCGCTTCCAGGGCCCACCTGCGTGCCTCCTCTGGCCCTTCATCGTCCTCGAGGAATGCGGCCAGCGCCCTCACGGACCGCGAGAGATCCAGCACTGCTTCGGGCAGTTGTGGCGCTATGGCGTCTCCCCGTCCGATGGCGTTGTAGACGCCGCGGGCGAGGACGCGGGTGTTTATGACGGCCAGCTCTATCCTGATGCCGGCGCTGCCGTAGAACTCGAGTTGCCTCAAAGAGCGGCGGCGGGTGGGGGAGAGCCTGGCTGTCTCGTGGCCCGCCTCAAGCGCCTCGTTAAGGGTCCTGACCCTGCCGTCTATCTCCCTCGAACGGTCGAGGACCAGTTCGGCCCTCTTCTCGTCGCCCTCTCGGAGCACGGCGGAGATCTCCTCCAGCACGGCAGCCAGCTCGTCGAAGACGGGGGCCGCTGCCCTCTCGACCAGCCGCTCCGGGTTGACAGGGAAGAGGTAGTTGACCGCGAGCGCCACCCCGCCGCCGATCAGCGCGTCGACGAACCGGTCGGGCAAGAAAACGGCGTCGGGAGGCTGCAGCACGATCACGAGGATCGCAGAGACGGCAGCCTGATTGACGAGAAGCGTCCCGCCCCCGAAAAACACCGCCGTCGCCATCGCCAGGAGCACGACCACCGCGATCTGGAGCGTCCCGTTCCCAATTACGAGCACCAAGAGGTCGGCGATCATGAGCCCGACGGCGACCCCGAAGACGAGCTCCACGGCGCGCCTGTTCCTCTGACCGAGCGTGACGCTGAGACAGATCACGGCCGCGATGGGGGCGAAGAAGGGTTGTCCGTGCCCGATAATAACGTCGGCCAGAAAGTAGGCCAGGCTCGCCGCCACCGACGCCTGCAAAACCGGCCAAACGCTGGTCTTGAGGCGGCCGTATCCAGCGGAGAAACCGTTCCGAACCCTGGATAACAAACGTCCTTCTCTCACCGGGCCGACCGCAGCAATCGTCCGCGAACTATACACCTTCGCGGGGAATGGCAGGTGTGGAAAGCCCCGCGCAATGCTATCGACCGGGGCCCAGCAGGGCGTCTTCGCGGTGATCGGCGAAGACGTGCAGTCCGAGGCGTTCGGAGATCTCTTCGCATACCGCGGTGCCCCTGACGCTGTTGCCGTAGGCGTCGAGGCCAGGTGAGTAGACGCCTAGGCCGAGCTTGCCCGGGACGACGGCCAGAACACCGCCGCTTACCCCACTCTTGGCGGGTATGCCTACCCGGTAGGCCCACTCCCCGGCGAAGTCGTACATGCCGCAGGTGTGCATGACGCTCAGTATGTCCCTGACGTGGCGGGACCCGAGCGCCCGCTCTCCGGTCGCCGGGTTCACGCCGCCGTTGGCCAGCGTGGCGGCCATGAGCGCTAGCTCCCTGCAGGTGACGCGCACTGAACACTGCCTCAGGTAGAGGGCGAGCGTCGCCTCGACGTCGCCCTCGAGCATACCCTCGCTGCGCATGAGGTAGGCCGTCGCCCGATTCCTGTCCGCCGTCCGCATCTCGGCCTCGAACACATCCTCGTCTACCTCTAAGTCTCCGTTTCCCGCGTAGCGCCTGAGGACGTCCAAAATGCGCGCTAGCGCCGGCTCTGCGGCATCTCCATCGCCTACCAGGTCGGTCGTGGCGAGCGCGCCCGCGTTGACCATCGGGTTGAACGGGCGGTTGTGGCGCTCGTCGAAGACTATCGAGTTGAAGGCGTCGCCGCTAGGCTCGACCCCGACCCGCGCCAGGACGCGCTCGCGTCCGCACGCCTCCAGGGCCAGCCCGTAGACGAACGACTTGGAGATAGACTGCAGCGCGAACGGGAGGTCGTGGTCTCCGGCGACAAAGACCTCGCCGTCCGTGGTCGCAAGGCAGATGGAGAAGGACTTCTGCTCCGCCCCCGGGATCTCCGGTCTATGATAGCCGACACCCGACTCGTAGTAGCCTTCGACCTCGTCATCGTGCAGCGACAGGTGTCGCCGATACAGTTCCTCAAGCCGCCGGTCTACCCTGGCTCTGATCTCCTGGCTTGGCATCACGAGTCCTCCTGTCGGGAGATGCCCTGGGCTCGCCCCAGCCTACCCGATGACCGTTCTCTTCGGTATATCTTCGAGCGCGTCGCGTTGTGGCTTGCGGGAGACCAGACGTTGTAGCAGCGATAGTTCACGGGGAGGGTCTTTCTGAATCCTCTCGTAGTCGATGACGATCTTGCCGTCGTCCTCGCTTATCTTGAAGAAGTTGAGGCGGAAGGATGGACGGTAGACCGAGGGCAACAGCCTGAACCGCGCGGGCACGCGCTCCAGCTTCTTTAGCCAGGTGCCGGTGTTGATCACCACCCTCTCTCCGATCCTTCTGAGGGAGGCGTTGTGGGTGTGGCCGTAGATAAAGATAAACGTCTCGGGGTCTGAGGTGAACACCTCCCTGGCTGCTTCGAAGCAGGCGGCGTCTGCCGGGCTGATGGCAGGAATGGTGTTGAGGACGTCGAAGCGTGCGAGCGTTCTCCTGGCGTCGCGGTAGAAGATCAGGAGCGGTATCGACACGAGCA
>DATDKB010000317.1:0-11723 GCA_036520255.1 Rubrobacter sp.
TCGCCTTCAAGCGCGACCTCGAAGCCGCCGGCTTGCCCAGAGACGTTCGCTTTCACGACATGAGGCACACTGCCGCGACCCTGATGCTGAAGACGAGGGTTCCCGTGAACGTGGTCGCGAAGGTACTCGGCCACTCCGACCGCGCCATGACCCTAAGACGCTACGCCCACGCCCTGCCCGACATGCAGGAGATCGCCGCCGAGGCGATGGAGGGCTACGCCTTCTCTTAGGCCCACTGGCACACGACTGGCGTCAAATCCGGGCGGGTGTGGTACAAAATCCGCGTAGATAAGCGAGATTGAGAGGCAACTTGAGAATAGTACAAATGTCGGATGTGCACGTGGGCGCCGGGTTGTTCAGGCCGGATCTCCTGGAGGCAACCATCGAGGAGAGTAACGCGCTTGAGCCCGACCTCGTCGCCATCGTGGGGGACCTGACGATGGAAGGCTACCGCTGGGAGTTCGAGGAGGCCAGGCAGTACTTCGACAGGATCGAGTGCCCGAATATCATCTACGCGATGGGCAACCACGACGCCAAGAACGTCGGCTACCGTCACTTCGAGGAGTTCTTCGGAATAAGGGAGAGGTCGGTCGAGATCCCCGTCCCAGAAGGCGTGGCCAAGGTCGTCGCGCTCGACTCGACCAAGCCTGACCTCGACGAGGGCGAGGTCGGGCGCGAGCACTACGGATGGCTCGACTCCGAGTTTCGCGGTTGGAACAGCGGTCCGCGGATACTGATGATCCACCACCACATCCTCGCCGTCCCGGGCACCGGCCGCGACGTGAACAACCTGCGCGACGCGGGCGACGTAATGGCCATCCTGCGCGAGCTGAAAGTGGACATGGTCCTCTCGGGCCACAGGCACGTCCCCTACGTCTGGAGCATCTCTGGGGTCAGGATCGTACACTCCGGCACCGTCTCCACCATGAGGGTGAGGGGCACGATGCCGCCTTCCTACAACGTCATCGAGATCGACAACGAGAGCGTCAGGATCATGCTCCACCAACCCGGCAAGGGCGAAGAGGGCCACGAACCCCTCGCCTCTTTCTCCCGCACCCCAGTCACTACGAGCGAGTTCTACCCCGACTTCGAGCGCTTCGTCCTCTACGACCGGTTGCCTTTTTTGAAGTGAATCCGATGTAGATTTCACGCTACACGATCGTGGCTTGAGGGCCTGGGATCGGCGGCTACAGGAACTCTTCGGCTTCGGTGAGCTGGCCCGTCTTCTCGAAGGCCTGGCGAAGTAGCTGGCGGCCCTCTTCGCGTTCCTCTTCCGTGCGGGCTTTCTCGAGCACGGTCTTGATAGACTCTTCGATGGCGTCGGGCTCGAAGGCCATGTCGGGCAGGGCGATGATGACCTCCCGGATCTGACGGTTTACAAAGTCCGGTTCGCCGGCGTATACCCACCCGTGGCGGGCCAGGACCCAGGCCCAGCCTTTCATGCGGATGGTGTTCTCTATGTCCTCGTCCTCGAGGCCGAACATCTCGATCCTCAACCTATGGGCGGTTATGACCTCGGGTTTTATGCGTACGGTCGTCGGCATGGGCACAGTTTAACAGCGACGCTCCGGCCGACCGTTATAAGACCCGCCCGGACTTTATCTTGGCCGCGAACCTGTCCCCGCCGAGGTGGTAGGCGACGTGGCGCCAGTCCGGGGTGTCGAGGAGGAGCACGTCGGCCCTGTAGCCCGGCGCGAGCCTGCCCACGTCATCCAGGCCGAGGACGTGCGCCGCGTTGGCCGTGCAGGCGCAGAGGGCCTCGGCGGGGGAGAGGCCGAGGCGGGTACAGGCCAGGTTCATCACGAGCGGTAGCGATTCGCAGAAGGAGCTACCGGGGTTGAAGTCCGTGGCCAGCGCGACGATCGCACCCTCGTCGGCCAGCAGGCGGGCCGGCGGGAGGCGGAGGTCGAGGAAGAGCCCGCAAGCGGGGAGAAGCACAGCCGCAACGCCGCTCTTCGCCAGCAGGCGGGCCCCTTCATCCCTTGTAGCCTCCAGGTGGTCCACGCTACGGGCGCCGAGTTCGACGGCGAGTGGGATTGCGCCCCGCTCCGAGAACTGGTCTGCGTGCATCCGGAGCGCGAGCCCGTGCTCCCTGCACGCTTCGAGGTAACGCTTCGCCTCGGGTGCCTCGAAAGAGCCGCGCTCCAGGAAGACGTCGGCGAAGCGGGCGAGGGGCGCTGCTTCCGGCAGCACTTCACGAACGACGAAGTCCACGTATTCGGCAGCGCTATCGGACTCGGGCGGGACCGTATGTGCCCCGAGGAAGGTGGGAGACACGTCCACGGGGCTGCTCTGTCTTGCGGCTTGGATCGCCCGCAGCGACTTCAGCTCTGTCTCCCGGTCGAGACCGTAGCCCGATTTCGCCTCCGCCGTCATCGTCCCATGCTCAACCATCCAGCCGAGGTGGCGCTCCACGGCCGACCGAAGGTCCACTTCGCTGCCGGCCCGCGTCGCCGCCACCGTCGAGCGGATGCCGCCGCCCGAGTCATGAATCTCCTCGTAAGAAGCTCCCGAAGAGCGCAGCTCGAACTCGGCCGCCCGGTCTCCGAGGAAGGCCGGGTGCGTGTGGCAGTCGATGAGACCCGGCAGCGCTGCCTTGCCACACCCGTCCACGCTCTCGAACTCGGCGCCCGGTGGAATCTCTCGCAACACTTTCTCCGGCGGGCCGACCGCGGCGATGCGGTCCCCGGACACGGCTATGGAGGCGGGGGAGTGGACGCGTAGTTCTCCGAACTCCTCTCCGCGCAGTGGTCCCGTCCCGTCCGGCGTGACGGCGGCGTCAAGGTCGTGGATCAGGAGCGAGACCTCAGCCATTAGCGTCACCCCCTGATCCCCGCGAAAGGTCCAGTGCCATCTCCAACTGGTATGTGTTCTGAAGCTCCCAGCCGCACCGCTTGAAGAACTCCGGGGCGAGCTCTTCGGGGACTATTTGCGGGATGGTCCACGACCTGTCCGGGTACGCAGCGTAGAGGGCCTGCATGAGGCGGGTGCCCCAATCTTTGCGCCGGTAGGCGCGGGGCACGACGAGCGCGGTTAGGGAGAGTACGGTCGCTTCGGGGTTCCCGATCAGGACGTAGGCGCGATGGTCGAGGTGGAAAGCACGCGCCGGAGGGACCGCGCCCGAGAGCGTCTCCGCGGTCAGCATCCAGGGCAGTCCCACCTCGCCCTCACGGGCCACGACGCGCGCGAAGTCGAGGGGATCGAGATCAAGGAGTGTGTCAGCAGCGTCGGGATCTGCTCCGCTGGTCTGGCTATGGTAGCCGACGAGCCGGCGCAGTGGGCTGAAACCGAGCCCCGTGTACAGGTCGACCGCCGGTGTGTTGTGCTCGAAGACCTCGAGCAGCATGGACCGGTCTCCCCTCGCGGTGGCCTCCCCGATCGCTCGCTGCATGATCCCTTTTCCGAGGCCCCTCCCGCGCGCCTCCGGGGCGACGGCCATCGCCGCAACGCGGCTCGTCCAGCCCCGGCGTGCGACGAGAACGACCGCGACGGGTCTGGTCTCCCGGAAATACACGTAGCTGGCGAAGGGATCCACGTTCTCCGGACGAAACCGATACTCGTATCCCCGCGCGCTCACGTTGACGGGCATCACGTAGCCCTCAAAAGACCTCGTAAGGGCGTCCGCGACCTGGGTTGCCGTACATTCGGCCACCGGTCGTCTCGAGATATCGGCAATGTTCACCTGGGACATCACTCTATTCTAAAGAGGTTTGCGAAGGCTGACTTCCACGGTTGGCGCCTCCAGAGATCGGGAAGCAGGCCCAAGTTCTCGCGACTCGGGCTGAGCAGCACCACGAGGCTAAAGGACACGCTCTCCTGCTACCCAAGTCCCTGCGACGACCCTGGTCCCGGCCCCGAATACGAGCGCCGAGGGAAGGTCCTCGGCGGCCACGTCTGCGAGGTCAGGGCGCGAGAGGTCTATCTCAATGAGGTCGGCGGGGTCGTCGGCCTTCAAGCCCGCGCGACCCCAGCCAGCACGCAGCAGATACGGTGTCGGGGAGGTCTCGTTCTCCGCGACGAGGACGTTTCTGCGGCCCGAGAGCCTGCGGGCGTTGGTTTCGATCTGCCGCAGTTCCTCGAACGGATCTACCCTCACGTGCGAGTCAGAGCCGACGGAGAGCCGGATGCCACGCTCCAGGATCTCCACGGCCGGCAAAAACCCGTCGCCGAGGTTCCCCTCCGTCGTCGGGCACGCGCACACGGAGGCGCCGTGTTCCGATAGCAGGTCCAGCTCGCGCGCGTCGGCGTGCGTGGCGTGGACTATGGTGGTTCTCGGGCCGAGAAATCCGGTCTTCGCGAGCAGTTCCACGGGCCGCACTCCGTATTCGGGAAGACACTCTTCGATCTCACGCTCCTGCTCGTCGGCGTGGATGTGTAAAGGCATCTTCTCGCGGCGCGCGTAACCCCCGATCTCCTGCATCCACCCTCGCCCAACGGCCCTGACGCTGTGGGCCGCGACGCCGACCTCGAGCAGCGGACGCCCCTCCGCCCACTCCCGGAGATCGTCGACCCGGCGGAGGAAAGCCCGCACGGACGCATCGCGGAAGCGCGGAAGGCCGCCCCGCGCGTAGGCGACGGGGAGCAGCAAGAGCCGTATCCCCGCGTCCTCGGCGGCCAGTGCCACGGCCTTTGCTAGGGCGTTCAGGTCTTCGTAGGGCGTTCCGTCAGGGTGATGGTGGACGTAGTGGAATTCGGTGACGCTCGTGTACCCGGCGGAGAGCATCTCCTCGTAGCATCGGCGGCTGGCCTCGCTTATGGAGTCGGCGGATAACCTTTCTGCCAGGGTGTACATCCGCTCGCGCCAGATCCAGAAGTCGTCGTGGAGACGTGAAGGTTCGATCCTCTCCACCGCACCCCGCAACCCCCGCTGGAAGGCGTGGCTGTGATCGTTGACAAAGCCAGGAGCAAGCGCCTTCCCTGGCAGACGTACGCCTTCCTTCGCGGGGCCGACTTCCAGGATCCGCCCGTCTTCGATCGCTACACCGACGCCGCTCCTCGCACCTCGGGCGTCGAGGACCAAATCCGGGAGCAGGGTGTGCTTCACGGCGTACGGCGCGAAGCCAAACGACCCGGCGGGAAACCGCTACAGGACCCACCTGAAAACCGAAGCCTCAAGCCTGAAGCCTCATCCATCCGACATGGGCATCTGAATCCCCAGGCGCCTGGCCGCTGTTCGGGCGGCCTCGTAACCAGCGTCGGCGTGACGGACGACGCCTATGCCGGGGTCGTTGAAAAGCACGTGCTCTAGGCGGGCCGTGCCGTCTTCGGTGCCGTCGGCGAGGACCTGGGCGCCGGCGTGGATGGAGCGTCCAATGCCGACCCCTCCGCCGTGATGGACCGCGACCCAGCTCGCCCCGCCGGCGACGTTCAGCATGGCGTTCAGGATAGGCCAGTCGGCGATGGCGTCGGAGCCGTCCTTCATCGCCTCGGTCTCGCGGTAAGGCGAGGCGACGCTGCCCGTGTCGAGGTGGTCCCGCCCGATGACGATGGGGGCAGATATGGTCCCGTCTGCGACGAGCTCGTTGAAGCGGAGGCCGGCCCTGTGCCGCTCGCCAGCTCCGAGCCAGCAGATGCGCGCGGGGAGGCCCTGGAAGTGGACCTTCTCCCTTGCTTCAGAGATCCAACGCCCCAGACGCTCGTCATCGGGGAACAGATCGACAATGGCGTCGTCGGTCGCCGCTATGTCCGACTCCTCGCCAGAGAGCGCGGCCCACCGGAAGGGCCCCTTGCCCTCGCAGAAGAGCGGCCTGATGTAGGCCCGAACGAATCCCGTATAGCCGTTTGCGCCATCGAAGCCTCCGAGCTTCGCCTCCCCGCGCAACGAGTTGCCGTAGTCGAAGACCTCGGCGCCCCTTTCCTTGAAGCCGACCATCGCGGCGCAGTGGCGGGCCATCGAAGCACGCGCTTCGGCGATGTAGCGTTCCGGGTCGGCCTCGCGCAACTCGGCGGCAGCGTCGAGGTCGTAGCCGGCGGGGACGTAGCCCACGAGCGGGTCGTGGGCCGAGGTCTGGTCCGTGACGGCGTCGGGGACGTAGCCGCTCTCGAGCAACGCCGGGAACACCTCAGCCGCGTTGCCCAGGATTCCGATGGAGAGCGGCTCTCCCGCCCTTTTCGCCTCTTCCGCGCGTTCTACAGCCTCGTCGAGGTCGTCGATGCGTTCGTCGAGGTAGCGGTGGACGATGCGGCGTTCTATCCTGTCGGGGTCGACCTCGACACAGAGGGCTATTCCCTGATTCATGGTGATGGCGAGCGGCTGGGCGCCTCCCATGCCGCCGAGGCCGGCTGTGAGGCAGACGCGGCCGCGCAGGGTGCCGCCGAAGCGCTGTTCTGCCACGGCGGCGAACGTCTCGTAGGTGCCCTGGAGGATGCCCTGGGTGCCGATGTAGATCCAGGACCCGGCCGTCATCTGGCCGTACATCGTGAGACCGGCCCGCTCCAGCTCCCTGAACGTCTTCCAGTCGGCCCACTCAGGGACCAGTAGGGAGTTGGCGATCAGGACCCGCGGAGCCCACGGATGCGTTCTGAAGACGGCCACCGGCTTGCCCGACTGCACGAGCAGGGTCTCATCGTCGCCCAGGCCCTGCAACGTGCTCACGATGGCCCAGAAACTCTCCCAGTTGCGGGCCGCTTTCCCCGTCCCACCGTAGACCACAAGGTCTTCAGGGCGCTCGGCCACCTCGGGGTCGAGGTTGTTCATAAGCATGCGCAGGGCCGCCTCCTGGTGCCAACCCTTGCAGGTGAGATCCCCTCCCCTGGGCGCCCGGATGGTGGGAGCTTCTCTGGTGTGGTTCATGGGATCTCCTTCCATAAAATTCAGGTTCAGTCTGGCACCGGGCCTTTCAAAAGTCCAGCATGGGGGAGTAGTATGGCGGAAAACGGAGGACTCATTGACGCTCTCCCAACCGACAACAGGAACCGTGACGCTCACGGGCGACGACCTCTCCATCGAGGAGGTGGTCCGCGTCGCCCGCCGCGGTGCCCGCGTCGAGGTCTCCCGCGAGGCCGTCGAGCGGGTCAGGCGGGCGCGGGACGTGGTGGACAGGGTTCTGGAGCGTGGCGATCTCGTCTACGGCATGAACACGGGCGTCGGCTCGCTCTCCCGCTACCGCATCCCCTTCGAGAACCTGGAGCAGTTCTCCATGCGCCTGGTCACCCGCCACACCACCCATCAGGGCGCAGAACTCGACGTCAGCGTAGTGCGGGCGATGATGGCAACGCGGGCAAACGGCATGGCCAAGGGCGGCGTGGGGGTGAGGGCCGAGCTCATTCAAGCCTTCCTCGACGCCCTGAACGCCGGGGTCCATCCCGTGGTGCGCACCGGTGGCTCCGTGGGGCAGGCCGATCTGGCCGAGATGGCTGAGGTGGGGCAGGTTCTGATCGGCCGCGGAGAGGCCGACTACGATGGCCGGAGGCTGCCAGGCGCCGAGGCCCTGCGCGCCGCTGGCCTCGTTCCTATTCGTCTGAAAGCCAAGGAAGGGCTCGCCCTCATAAGCGCCAACGGGGTCACGATGGGTCACGGCTCGCTGGTCCTGGCCGACGTGGCCGACCTTCTCGACGCCTTCGACGTTACCGCGGCGCTCTCTCTGGAGGCCTACGGGGCGAACCTCTCGACGATCCACCCGGAGGCGACCAGGATGCGGCCCCACCCGGGACAGTCGAGAGCTGCGGACAGGCTGCGGGAGCTGCTCGACGGGAGCTACCTGTCGCGTCTTGGCGCGGCGCGCAACCTGCAGGACCCGCTCTCCTTCCGGTGCATCCCCCAGACCCACGGCGCCTGCTACGACGCCCACGCCTACTGCCGCGGCACCATGGAGGTTGAGCTCAACTCGGCGAGCGACAACCCGCTCGTTTTGCTCGACGACCAGTCGATTATCTCCGTCGGAAACTTCGACGTCGTCGCCCTGGCCGTGGCCTTCGACCTCCTGCGCGTCGCGGTCGCCCAGGTCGTTCACCTCGCCAACGAGCGCATCCAGAAACACCTGTGGTCGCAGTTCTCCGGCCTGCCCACAGGCCTCGCCGCCCGTGATGGCGACGAGGGACTACGGCCCTTAGGCTACACATCTGCGTCCCTGGCAGCCGAGGCGCGGGTGCTCGCCAACCCCGTCTCGCTCGACTACCGCGGCCAGATCGCCGAAGGCTTCGAAGACCACGCCAGTATGGCCCCATTAGGCGTGCGCAAGACCGAGGAACTGCTCTCCATCGCACGGCGCACGGCTGCGCTCGAGCTTACCGTCGCCACGCGTGCTATTGACCTGCGCGGCAACCGGCCGCTGGGCACCGGTACTGGGATCGCCCGTGATATCGCAAGCGAGTTCGCAACCACCGACCCGGAAGAACGCTGGCCCGATGTCGACGGGCTGACTGAGGCCATCGGTAGTGGCAGGCTTGTCGCGCGCGTGGCCGCGGAGATCGGACCCCTCGACCCCGTCTCCACCACCGGCGACGCTGTCGGACCCACCGAAGTGCTATAGAGCACGCTACGCCCATCGGGCTACGCAGGCTTGTCAGCACAGCGCCTCGCGCCTTGTCAGCACGTTCCAGCCTTCGGCTCCCGCTTTCAGCTTTTGTTCTCGCTTGTAGCCGACCTGTTGCTGATAGGGACGCTCCTGGTGGCAGACTGCACCGAGCCTGTCTGGACGCCCGAGCTTTCCGGTTGTGCATGCACGCCGGGCTCTTCTTATCCCTCACTTTCCCCTCACAGACCCGTCATTCCCGCGAAGCTTGTCCCCGCGAAAGCGGGGAGCGGGATTCCACGGGGTATGGAACACGTAAGCCTACGTACATTGGCGTTGCCGGCCATCCGAAACGGGTATTGGTACCCTCTCCAGGTCGCCCAGGCTGTCGCGCCAGAGACCAGGGGCTCGGCAAACTTTGCGCGGGCTATGCGTTTTACAAACCATATGATATGTAGTAGAGTCACTACAAATTGTCGTAGAACTGAGATCAAAGAGTAAAGAACTAAGATGAGAGAGCTGGGCAGGCTGCCGCGCAACGTCGAGGACACGGGAGAGGGTGTGGTGATCGACGTACGTGATCTGCGGATGCGGTATGGGTCGGTTGACGTCTTGAGGGGTGTCGAGTTCATTGCCCGGCGGGGTGAGGTGTTGGACTTGCTCGGGCCGAACGGGGCTGGCAAGACGACCACCATCGAGATTTTGGAGGGGTTCAGGATGCGCTCGGCCGGGGAGGTCGGGGTGCTTGGTGTGGACCCGGCGAGGGGTGACGAGGCTTGGCGGGCTCGCGTCGGGGTGGTGTTACAGTCCTGGCGCGACCACGGCAAGTGGAGGGTGCGGGAGTTGCTCGTTCATCTGGGTAGGTACTACGCACCGTACGGGACGCCGGGGCGGAAGCGTCCTTATGACGTGGACGAGTTGATCGAGACCGTTGGCCTCGGTGAGCTCGCGGGTAAGAAGATCTCCTCTCTCTCCGGCGGCCAGCGCCGCAGGATGGACGTTGCCATAGGCATTGTCGGGAGGCCCGAGCTGTTGTTTCTGGACGAGCCGACAGCCGGTTTCGACCCGCATGCCAGGCGCGAGTTCTACGACCTCGTGCATCGGCTTGCGGATCTGGAGGACACCACGATATTACTCACCACCCACGATCTCGACGAGGCCGAAAAGCTGGCCGATCGGATCCTGATCCTGGCCGGTGGGACGATCATCGCCGACGGGTCCGCGGATCAACTCTCGCGCAGGATGTCTACCAAGTCGGAGGTGAAGTGGAGCTGGGATGGCCAGAGCTTCGTCCACTCCGACGCCGACCCGACCCAGTTCGTCAGGAAGTTGTTCGGGCAGTACGGCGAGGCCATCTCCGACCTGGAGGTGCGTCCTGCCAGCCTGGAGGACTCTTACATGTCTCTGGTCAGGGAGTTCGAGTCCGGACGCGAAGGGCGGGCGGCGCGCAAGTTCGAGGAGGTGGTCGGATGAACCCGTCGATGGCTGCCGTGGGGGCGGGGATCAGGCGCGGCGGGATCGAACTGCGGCAGACCCTCACCAACGTCCAGGACATGTGGAACTACGTGTTCTTGCCGACGGTCTTCCTTGTCGTCATGTACTTCCTCCGCGGCCACAAGGTACCTGGCACGGACTTCTCGCTAGGGGCGATGTCGATACCGAGCGTGATCGGCATGCAGGTGGCGTTCGGTGGCCTGGTGATCCTTGCTACCGTGCTCATCATAGAGCGCGAGGACGGGACCCTGCTCCGGGCCAAGGCGACGTCGAACGGGATGCTTGGCTACCTCGTCGGCAAGGTTCTCACGGTCTCGGGAATGTCGCTCGTCTCACTCGCCATAGTGCTGGTGCCTGGTGCGTTCCTCTTCGAGGGCATGCGATTGGACAGCCTCGCCTCATGGTCGACGCTGGCATGGGTTCTGCTGCTCGGGTTAGTGGCGACGATACCCATGGGCGCGGTCATCGGCTCACTGCTACCAGGTCCCCGCAGTCTCGGATTCGTCATGGTGCCGACCATGGGGCTAGTCGCGACTTCCGGCATCTTCTACCCGATCACCGGCTTCCCTGTGTGGCTGCAGTGGATCGCGCAGGTATTCCCGATCTACTGGCTTGGCCTCGGGATGCGCTCGGCGCTGCTTCCCGCTTCGATGGCGGCCGCGGAGATCGGGGGTTCCTGGCGCCACCTGGAAACCATCGGAGTCCTTGGACTCTGGGCCGTAGCGGGGCTGATCCTGGCGCCGATCGTACTCCGCCGGATGGCGCGCCGCGAGTCCGGCTCAAGCGTCGCCGGACGGCGGGAGAAAGCCATGCAGCGTAACCCATTTTGAGCGAGACAACCTACAACCGAATAGCGATGCTGCGCGCCGAAAGGGGCATCTCGCGGCGACAACTCGCCGAAGCCCTCGATGTCCACTACCAGACCGTGGGCTACCTAGAGAGGGGCGAGTACAGCCCCAGCCTGTATCTTGCGCTCAGGATCGCCGAGTACTTCGAGGTGCCCGTGGAGGTGATCTTCTCCACCACCCCCTTCCCGCGCATCGGGAGCACCGAGCGCTCGGCATAAAACAAAGAGCCGCTGCGACCTCATGTCGCAGCGGCTCCAAACACCTCGTGTTTTGTGCGTTCCTTCAGTTCTTTACGATGCCCTCCTGTTCCAGGTACTCAGCGGCGACGTCCTCGGGGTCCTCCTGATCCAGGTCCACCTTGCCGTTAAGCTCGCGCATCTTCTCCACGTCGAGGCTGGCCGAGACCTCGTTCAGGATCTTTTCGACCTTCGGGTACTTCTTGAGCACGTCGCTCCTGACGACCGGTGCCGGGTAGTAGAAGGGCCAGATGTGCTTGTTATCCTTCATTACCACGAGCTCGTTGGAGGCCAGTTGGCCGTCGGTGGTGAAGCCGACGCCCACGTCGCCGTCACCGCTCTGGAGACCAGAGTAGCGGAGGCCGAGTTCGTTGACGATTTTGATGTCCTTGAAGTCGAATGCGGGGTAGTTCTTCTTTACGTTGGGATAACCGTCCGAGCGATTCTGGAACTGGGAGTACGAGATGAACGTGAGGTTCGGGGAAGCCTCGGACAGATCTTGCATGGTCGTGAGGTCGTCCTTCTTGGCGACGGAGCTGCGGACGAAGATACCGTAGGTGTTGTTGAAGGGGGCCGGCGTCAGCATGGTGTCGGCCGGCTTACGCGCGGCGTAGCCCTTCTTGGCCGCCTCGTAGGTTTTCTGCGGGGTCGTCAGGGTGGCGGGATCGCCCTTGTAGGGGACAATAGCCACG
>DATDKB010000318.1:0-2337 GCA_036520255.1 Rubrobacter sp.
GGCGTTGACCGCGCGCAACCCCGTCCTCGTCGAACGGGTCCTCCCCGCCAGACTGCGCGGGTACGTCAAGAGCCGCCTCTTCGCCAAGCCCCCGCCGTTCGCGCCGGAGCTCCGCGAGGACCTGCTCTACTCCTACAAGGAGGACATCTCGAAGCTACAGGACCTCATCGGCCGCGACCTATCGGCATGGTTGAAGGGCACGGGCTAAACGCAGCCGGTCAGCACTTCAGCAAAGGAAAGCTAACCGGCTGACATGCGCGGGTCAAGGAAGGGTTGCCCTTCCTTGACCCGCGCTAAGCGGGCTGGGGGACTCTGCCTGCGGTCCTGAGCTCCGATTCGATCCAACGGTAGGTAGGCGCCAGACCCTCCCTGAGCGGGATCCTTGGCTCCCAACCGAGCACCTCGCGGAGTCTGCTGTTGTCGCTGTTTCGACCCCGCACCCCTTGCGGCTTGGAGAGATCGTGGCGCTTGGTGACGCGCTTGTCGGAGATCTCGGCCACCATGTCGACCAGTTCGTTGATGGTCACCAGCTCGTCGGTACCCAGGTTGAGCGGGTGGGGGTAGTCGGAGCGCATGATCCGGTAGATGCCCTCGACGCAGTCGTCTACGTGCATGAAGGAGCGGGTCTGCTCGCCGTCGCCCCAGACCTCGATCTCGTCCCCGTCGGTGGCCAGTGCAAGCTTGCGGCTGATGGCCGCCGGGGCCTTCTCTTTGCCCCCCTCGTAGGTGCCGAGCGGCCCGTAGACGTTGTGGAAACGGACCACCCGCGTCTGGAAGCCGTAGTCCTCGTTGTAGTACTTACACATCTCTTCCATAAAGAGCTTCTCGGTGCCGTATCCCTCCTCGGGCTCTGCCGGATAGGCGTCGTCTTCCTTCAGGTTGGTTACGTCCGGGCTCTTCTGAAGGTACATCGGGTAAACACAGGCCGACGAGGAGAACAGAAACCCCTTGGCCGCGTTGATCCTGGCCGCCTCCAGCATGTGGATGTTGATCATGGAGCTGTTGCGGGCGATGTCGGCGTGGAAAGCGGTGATGTAGCCGATGCCTCCCATATCCGCCGCCAGGTGGTAGACCTCGTCGATCTCCCGGGTGGCGATCAGGCAGTTGTCGAAGCGGCGGAGGTCCAAGATCTCGAACTCGTGGCTCGGGCTCGGCTCGTACTCGGGGTGCTTGATGTCAACGCCTCTCACCCAGTAGCCCTGATCCACCAAATGCTTCACTAAATGGTGTCCGATAAAGCCACCGGCACCGGTTACTAACGCCCTTGTTGCCATATGTTGCCTCCTAACATCGTGAAGGGATTGCCTCTTGTCGTCAAAATACTAGGATTCGTCGAAACGCACCGCATCAGCCACCTAGCAAATCTTGCCGCACGTTTCTGCTGTTTGCCCAACTTTACCACACGGGCCGGTTCGCAGGAAACAGCGTGCGTCGGCGCTACCACTAGCCTACCCACCTAGCTTTCTGCCGAACCGCAGAAGGCCTAGCAGCTGCAGTAAGAACAGCACGACGAACCTCGGGTTGTGCCTGGCATAGCGCTTCCACAAACGCCTAGGGTCCATAAGCAACCTGAACAGCCATTCCAGGCCCGCCGCCTGCATCCAACCCGGGGCCTGGCGCACTCGGCCCGTATGGAAGTCGAACGCCGCGCCCACCCCCAACATCACCGCCGGAATGCGACCCTGATGCGCCTCCATCCATCTCTCCTGCTTGGGACAGCCGATACCCACGAACAGGATGCGCGCGCCCGAGGACAGAATCTCCTTCGTTACCGCTTCGTCTTCCTCGGGCGTCAGCGGACGAAACGGCGGTGCGATCCGGCACACCACCCGCACCCCGGGGTAGCGTTTTTCCAGTACGCGAACGAACGTCTCCAGCAGGTCGGGCGTGCCACCGTACAGCCCGATCGGTATGCCTTCCCGTGCGGCCCGCTCCACCACGTGGGTCGTCAGGTCCGTGCCCCGAACCTGGGCCGCGTCTCGAACCCCCAGGCTCCTCAACGCCCAAACCAGGGGTCTTCCGTCCGGCGTAACCAGGTCCGCCCGGTTTACCAACCGTTGAAACGCCGACGAGTCGAAGGCCTCCATCACCATGTGCACGGTTGCGACACACACGTACGCCGAACGACCATCGCGCGCCCATCGTGCTACGCGCCGGGAAGCGTCCTGGTAGGATGTAGCGTCCACCCTCATACCAAGCACGTCCCGCGAAGCCAGGGTCAAGCCGGCACCTTCCTGCGCTCCACGGCGGCCTCGTAGATCTCTATCAGCGCCAGGTAGTTGATCTCCGCGGTGTACTTGGCCTCGAACTCGGCCCGGGCCTCCCCGCGCATACGTC
>DATDKB010000319.1:0-2027 GCA_036520255.1 Rubrobacter sp.
CGCCCTCCCGACGTTACACCAACAACAAACGCATGCCCACGAAGATCAGCATGATCGCCAATATCGCCTTGAGGGGTCTGGCCGGGATGTATGGCGCCAGACGGCTCCCGACCAGGACACCTGGGATGCCGCCGAGGAGCAGGGTTCCGGCCAGGCCAAAATCAACGTTACCCTGCGTCATGTGGGCTATGCCAACGACGAACGAGAGGACCGTAGCGTGGGTGATGTCCGTGCCCACGATGACGGCCGGCGCTATAGGGTAGAAGAGGAGCAACAGGACGGCCATCACGCTCCCCGAGCCTATGGAAGTCAGGCCGACCAGGTAGCCGCCGAAAGCCCCGAGTAAAACGGTCAGTATCCGGCGCTTCGCGCTCATCCGGCCCTTGCCATCCCACGCCCCTGGCCTGGGCGGCTTCGTCCTCTTCGGCAACAAGTACTCGCGGAATATCAGGGAAGCCCCGACCACGACGAGGGTGACGGCTATGATCGTCACCATTATCGACTCGACCGTCGCCGGGTCGAAGGCGCCTTTTATCCACTCCAGGGTCCCGACTCCAAGTAGCCCCGCGGGGATGCTGCCCATGCCGAGGAAAACGGCGATCTCGAGGTTGACCGAGTGTTGCCTGAAGTGCTGGAAAGACCCGGTCATCTTGGTAAGGGTGGCGAAGGTCAGATCGGTCCCGACGGCGGTCGGGGCCGGCACCCCCACGACCGCCACCAGGAAGGGTGTCATGAGGGAGCCGCCCCCGACCCCGGTCAGGCCTACCAGGAAACCGACCAGTAGGCCGAAGAGCGCGGGACCGGGATCTATCACGCCTTGGAGTTGCTACGCGCGGTTGATGAGCGCCGCGACCGGGCTGAGGTAGCCAAGCTCCTCAAGGTGGCCGATGACCCTCCTCGCGCTCTCCTGGGGCTCTTCCTCGTTGGTCTTGATGTGAAGCTCGGGGGCCGTCGGAGCCTCGTAGGGGTCCGAGACGCCGGTGAACTGCGGAATCTCCCCGGAGAAAGCCTTCTTGTAAAGGCCCTTGACGTCCCGCTCGGCGCAGACCTCGAGCGGGGCATCGACGAAGATCTCGATGAAGTTTTCCCCAACTTTCTGCCTGACCTGGTCGCGTACATCCTTGAACGGAGAGATGGCGCTGACGATCACACCAACCCCGTTGCGCGTCAGGAGGTCAGCGACAAACCCGATCCTCAAGACGTTCGTGTCCCTGTCTTCTTTGGAGAAACCGAGGCCCTTGCTCAGGTTAGTCCTTACTATGTCCCCGTCCAGAACCTCTACCTTGCGGACACGAGTCCTCAGCTCGTGCTCGACGATCTCGGAGATGGTCGTCTTCCCCGATCCCGATAGCCCCGTGAACCACAGCGTAAACCCACGGCCGTTCCTAGTCCCATTCTCCATTGTTTGATCTCCTTGCCTATTAGTTACGTACTGTTGCTATCTTAACGTATTTTAACAAACTTGCTAGGTCCTCTGCCCTTCCATGAGCACCTCGATAACCTCCGGGCGGGAGAACTCGGGGGGCGGGTACTCGCCCTTGGAGAGCATCTCGCGCACCTTGGTGCCGCTGATAAAGACGTGGTGCTCGCTGCCGTGGGGGCAGGTCTTGGTGGTACCCATGCCCTGACACTCAAGGCAGAAGAAGGCATGTTCGAAGAACAGGGGGGTCAGCCCGATCTCCTCCGCGTCGAACTCGTCGAAGATGTGCTGGGCGTCGTAGTCGCCGTAGAAGGGATTGCCCTTTGAGTCCTTGCCTGGACCGGCGTGATCGCGGCCGACGATGAAATGGGTGCAGCCGTAGTTCTTGCGGCAGATGGCGTGGAAGACCGCCTCGCGCGGTCCGCCGTAGCGCATCGCCGCGGGGAAGACCGTGAGCATCGTGCGATCCTTCGGGTAGTAGCGGTCCAGGATCACCTCGTAAGACCTCATCCTCACATCGGCGGGGATGTCTTCGGAGCGGGTCTCGCCGACGAGCGGGTTAAGGAGCAGGCCGTCTACGATCTCGAGCGCGCTCTTCTGGATGTAC
>DATDKB010000320.1:0-2513 GCA_036520255.1 Rubrobacter sp.
CGGTCAGACGCAGGATCGCGAGTTCGTATGCCTGGACCATCAGTTGAGCACCGCAGCGAGTGCAGAGCGCTTCACTCTTCTGCCATGAAAAGCATCCAATAGGACAAGACCGCAAGGCCGCTTCGAGGACTCTAGCTGATCGTGCGCATACCCATCCGGCATCTTCAATGCTGCCGACGTCAGCGGGTTGCGCGACCTCGGAAGGTCGTCCGCTGGCGGGCGCGGGCGGAAATCTCGCTGGGATCGCGCGCTGCGCAGCGGGCCGCGACCACCAGTTTCCCTGGCCGCGAGACCTGCGCCCTGCGCGAGAAGACGTCGTAGTCTTGGGCTTCGATGCGGTCCAGGATCGACGCGTACAGCTCGCGCGCCACCACGACGGGGAATCGCCTTCCCCTGGGAATGTAACCTATCCCCTCGTCGGCGACCTTGTAGAGTTTGCGCGCCCGGTCTATCTCAAAACGCATTAGCGCGACGAAGCGCTCGTCTACGACGCCGGACGCAAGGTCTTGCTCCGTATAACCGAAGCGCGCCAGGTCCTCCATCGGCAGGTACACCCGTCCGCGCCTCCAGTCCTCCCCAACGTCGCGCAGGAAGTTGGAGAGCTGCATGGCGACGCCTAAAGCCTCGGCGTGACGGTCGGCCCTCTCATCCACCACCCCGACGACCCTGCACATCATCAGGCCGACGACGGCGGCGCTCCCGTAGGTGTACGTTTCGAGGTCCGAATACGTCGGGTAGCGGAAGACGCGCGTATCCATCTTCATGCTCTTAATGAAGGCGGTTATGATCTCGGGGTCGATGCCGCAACGGCGTACCGTGTCGGCGTAGGCGCGCAGGATGGGGTTGGGAACCTCTTCCCCCGAGACGGCCGCCATGGTCTCGGCCTCGAACTCCTCGAGCACGGCCAGCTGCGCGTCCAGGGGCAGGTCGTGTGGGCTGTCCACGATCTCATCGGCGTAGCGCATGAAGGCGTACAGGGCCTGCACCCGCGGCCTGACCTCGGCGGGGAACAGCCTAGTCGAGAAGTAGTAGGTTCTGCTGTGCGCCTTCTGCACCTTGCGACAGAGCTCGTAGGCTTCGGTGAGCGAGAGCCCGCCGTCGAGCTTCTTCCCGCCCGCAGGGTCGAGCCTCAAGACCCGCCCACCTCGCGCCCTATGCGGTCGGCCACGAGCCTCGCGCCTATCGTAACCAGCGGCACCCCGGTACCCGGCCTCGTGCTCGCGCCGACGAAGTACATCCCTTTCACGGCTTTAGAGACCATCGGCGGGCGGAAGTATCCGACCTGGAAGATACCGTGCCCGATGCCGAACGCCGCCCCCTCCTCCAGGTTGTACTCGTCCCGCCAGTCGACCGGCGTCCTCGCTTTCTCGTAGATGACGCGCTCGCGGTCGAGCCCGCACCGCCGTTCTAGCAAGCCGTAGACCTTCTCTTTGAACGCGTCCCCGTCGCGGTCCCAGTCCGTGTTCGGCCCCAGGTGCGGCACGGGGACCAGAACGAACAGGCTCTCCATCCCGTCGGGGGCCATGCGCGGCTCCGTCTTTGTCGAAACGACGGCGTAGAACGAGGGATCATCGGGCAGCGTGTGATCCCGGAATATCGCCTCGAAGTTCTCCTTGTAGTGTTCGGAGAGGTAGAAGTTGTGGTGCACCATGTTCCCGAGCTTCCGGTCGACGCCCAGATACAGCATGAACGCGGAGGCTGTATACTCCAGCTTCCCACGCTTTCTAAGCTTGAAGTCTCCGTCCGCCGCGCCGCCGAGAAGCTCGCGGTAGGCGTACGGTAGATCGGCGTTGGCAAGCACGGCGTCGGCTTCTATCTCTTCGCCGTTTACCCTGACGCCGCGCGCCCTTCCCTTGGTGACCACCACCTGCTCGACCGGGCTGTTCAGGTGGAACCTCACGCCGAGCTCGGTCGCGAGCCTCTCCATCGCTTCGATAAGGGAGTACATCCCACCCTCCGGGAACCAGAGGCCATCCTCCGCCAGCTCGGTGTAGGGGAGGAGCGAGTAGACCGCCGGCGCCTCGAAGGGGGAGAGGCCGAGGTACATCGTTTGCAGGGAGAACGCCTGCCGCAGCTTGTCCGAGGAAAAGTACTTCGAGACCCTGCGGTAGTAGTTGTTGACCGCTTTGGTCTTCAAGAGTAGACGCAGGTTGCGTAGCCCGAAGAAGTCCCCGGCTTTCTCGAAGTCGCGCTCGACAAACTCCGAGCGCCCGAGACGGTACTTGTAGCAGGCGTCTTCCAGAAAGCGGTAGAAGTTGGGGGTGACGCCGGGCTCGATGCGTTCGAGCTCCTTTATTAGCTCCGGGAGCGTACGGCGGATGGTCAGGGCGTCGTCGTCGCCGAAGGTCACGCGGTAGTTGGCGTCGAGCGGCACGAGCCTCACGTAATCGTCGAGATCCCGACCCGCTGAGCTGAACAGTTCGCGGTACGTGTCGGTCATCAAGAGTAGCGAGGGCCCGGTATCGAACGAGAACCCGTCGGCCTCGAGCCTCCCCACGCGCCCGCCAACCTGG
>DATDKB010000321.1:0-25067 GCA_036520255.1 Rubrobacter sp.
GCCCTCGGTCAAGGTACAGGTGATGTTTCCCGCGGAGAACCTTCCCGGGGCCAATGGACGCTACATTGGAGATGCGGTCACCATTGAGTTCGTTCCGGAAGATTCCGCGGCCGTCGAGCGGGTTCGCGAGTTCGTGTGGCACTGGGAGGTTCACAACGCCTTCACGGCTGTGCGCAAGATCGGCCACTTGAGGCGCAGCGTCTGCTCCGAGAGCGTGCAGGGCGTCCTCGAGCGGGTCCGCGGCGTGGACAAGCGGGCCGCGGCGAAGACGGCCGAGGTGCTCGATTACGAGGAATTGCAAGAGATACTCCTCCGTGGTGACTTCAAGACGCTGGCGCGACTTCCCGGGATGGGCGAGAAGCGGGCCAGGGCCGTCGTGGAGTTCTACGAGAACGAGAGGAGCGGGAGGTGCCTTCTGTACGCCGCCAACCGCAACGACCGTTTCAGGGGCAAACCCGTGATCACGGAGCTAGACCTCGAAGGAGACCTGGAGGAGCAGGCGTGGGAGCACGCCGTGAGGGCGCGCAGGCTCGGCGACCCTGACCCGCTCAGCCCGGAGGAGCCCCCCGGTCACACGACCGTCCGCAACGCGAACCTCATGCACCCGCTCCCGATGACGCCTTCGCTCATGGGCCGGGGCGTCTACTACCCGGAGCAGATAGAGCTGTTCGCGGATACGCTGAGGCGTGTGATCCTGGACGGGGAAAAACTCGCCGGTGTCGACGCTTTGCGCATCCAGCGCGGCAAGCTCTTCCACACGACCAAGATAGCCGGCGTCGGCATGAAGACGCGGGCGAGGGTGCTCGCGAGCGGGCTCCTCGACGAGGAGTACACCTACGAGAGCCTTGCCGCCATCCCCGGCGTCACAGAGACGCAGGCCAGGACCATCGCCGATGTCGCGAGGAAGAGGCCCGTCCCGGTTTCGCTCGGGGCGGAGCGGACGGAGGTCCGTGTCTCCTAGTCTCTACGGCTTCGTAAAAGAGAACGAGCCGGTGAGCCCGGAGGAGATCTCCACACGATTCCTCTCCCTCGCGAACCCCAACGGCGACGCCCGAGGCCTCGTGGAGAGCCTGATCGGGGACGACCCCAGGTTCTTCTGGGAAGGTGAGGATCTGAGGACCGCGCACGCGGGCTCGCTCCCTCTTGACGAAGCCCCCTACGTGATCTTCGACGTTGAGACCACGGGCTCCTCTGCCGGTAAGGGCGGCGCGATCACCGAGTTCGGCGCCCTCAAGCTCGTGCGCGGGGAGGTGGTGGACCAGCTCTCGACGCTCGTCAACCCGGGAAGACCGATAGACCCGTTCGTCGTTCGCCTGACCGGCATAACGGACCGCATGGTCGCCGATGCTCCTCCCATCTCCGAAGTGATGCCGCGCTTTGAGGAGTTCGTCGAGGGGTGCGTGCTGGTGGGCCACAACGTCCATTTCGATTGCTCCTTCGTCACGGCCGCGAGGGACGGGGTCAAGCTTCCTAACGAGGTGCTCGACACGCTGAAGCTTGCCCGCTGCCTGGTACCTGGCCTCAAGAGATACCGTCTGAGCGCGCTCGTCTCCCATTTCGGCGTGCGTCAGGCGCCGAACCACAGGGCCCTCGCCGACGCCGCGGCGACGACGGAGGTTTTCAAGAAGCTTCTGAAGCTCCTTCGCTCCGCGGGCACGAGCAGCGTCGGGGAGGCTGCCGCCATACGCGGGGGCAGGGGCCGCATCAAGCCGCAGAAGCAGCACCTCGCAAACGATGTGCCAAACACGCCGGGCGTCTACTACTTCGTGGACAAGCACGGCACCACGCTCTACGTCGGTAAAGCCAAAGACCTCAAGGCCCGCGTCAGGACCTACTTCAACGGCGGTGACGGGCGCCGCAAGGTCGGGCGCCTCGTCGAGGAGGTCGCCGAGGTGCGCGTAAAGGAGACCGAGAGCGAGCTCCACGCCCTCATCCTCGAGGCCAGGGAGATAAAGCGTCTGCTCCCACGCTTCAACTCCGCGGGCAGGGACGACAAGGCGAGCTGGTTTATCAGGTTGGATCTCAACGAACCTTACCCCGTACCGGAGAGGGTCTCCGAAAATACGTCCGATGACGGCCTCATCCACCTCGGTGCCTTCAGGAGCGCGGGGAGTCTTGACACCTGCATCGAGGCTCTGGGTAGGATCTTCCCCCTCAAGAGGTGCTCCGGTGATGGAGAAGCCTGCTTCTACGGCCAGATGGGGCGCTGCGCGCCCTGCATGGGCATGGGTGAAGAGGAGTACCGCCGCGAGGTCGTGGACGAGGTCGTCGCGCTGTTGCGCGGCGAGGGCGGCGAGGAGCACCTCAGGGCGCTCGTCGGGGAGCGGCAGCGGCTTGCGGCCGCGCTCGAGTTCGAGGCCGCGGCCAGGCTGAGGGATCTCATCTCAGGCATAGAGCGCGTGCGCCTCTCAAGGGCAGTGGTAAGCGCCGAGGGCGTGCAGGCCGTCGTCGCCCCATCGACGGAGCCCGGTGTGATCGAGGTCTTCATCTTGCAAGCTGGACGCCTGATCTCCCACCGCGGCTTCGAGCCCGGCGACACGACGGGCCTCGCCCGCTTCGCCGGCGATGCGCTAGCCAGGCCCGCGCAGAACGGGTCCAGCAAGAAAGGTTCCAACGAGGCGAGGATCGTCGCCGCTTACCTCAGGCGTCGCTCGACGGTGGTCGAGGCCGTTCGCCTGTGGGAAGTCCAGGATCTCCTGAAGGTCGCAGAGAGTGTCGCCGAGGCCGCGGGGGAGGGCGCTGCGCCGCTGACGTAACAGGAAGGCTCCTTGCTTCATCATGCTAGAATAAGCAGGATGAATCGTCTGGTTTCGGTGGACAAGAAGGTTTAGTCGAGATGGTACAGGATCTACAGGGTGTGACGCGCAAGATCCTTGTCGTCGACGACGAGCCTTCGCTTCAGAAGATGCTCACGCACGCTCTCGAACGCGAGGGTTTCCAGGTCCAGGTTGCCGGCGACGGCGAGGCCGCTCTGGAAGCGTTCAAGTCTTACGAGCCGCACCTGATCGTGCTCGACATCATGCTTCCCAAGCTCGACGGCACGGAGGTTATAAGAAGAATTCGGGCCCAGAGCGACGTGCCCGTGATCATGCTGACTGCCCGGGACGACGAGATAGACAGGGTCGTCGGCCTCGAGCTCGGGGCCGACGACTACGTGACCAAGCCTTTCGCCGTCAGGGAGCTCGTGGCGCGCGTGAGGGCGATCATGCGCCGGGCCGCGGTGCCCGCGGGCCAGCGCCCCGACGAGCTTACCTACGACAGGTTGAGGATCAACCTCCCGAGCCGCAGGGTGTCGGCCGACGGCAAGGAGGTTGACCTGACCTACACGGAGTTCGAGCTTCTGGTAACGCTCGCCTCCAGCCCGGGCAGGGTGTTCTCGCGCAGCGCGCTTTTGCGCAGGGTGTGGGGAGACGAGTTCCGCGACGAACGCACGGTGGACGTCCACATCCGCCATCTCCGCGAGAAGATAGAGCGCGACCCGAGAAACCCCGAGTTCATCCACACCGCGCGGGGTGTCGGATATGTTTTCCGCTAAGAAGAAACCTCCGGAAAAGAACCATGCCCCGAACGCCTGGCAAAAGGCCAGGAAGCTGCTCGCGCCGAGAGGTGAGTTCAAGCCGCGCCTGAGCATGCGCATCTGGCTCACGGCGCTCTTCGTGCTCGTAACCGCCTTGGCCGCGGTGACGGCCTACCAAATCGTGCACCCCATCCTCTTTGAGACGCTCAACCGGTCGAGCGAGGCCGCCTTCAAGCAGGTCGGGGACCAGTTCGAAGAGCAGGTACAGAGGTTGAGGGAGCGGGGCGAATCCCTCAACGAGCAGCGCATCAGCGCGTTCGCACGCTCGCACGGGTTGCAGTGGGGCATAGTCGATAAGGCTGGCAATCAGATACCAGGGGGAAACCTGGACGACTGGTCCGTCGGGCTGGTGGAGCGCGCCTTCGAGGAGCCCAGGAGGCCGAGAGACGGCAAGGAACCGATCAAGACGGGCGTCCACAAGGGTCAGCAGCGGGCAACTTACGCCTATCCTATAGACGTGGACGTCGAAGGCAAGGATGAACCCCAGCCCCGGGCGGTTGTCTTCGTCAAGTACTACACGCAGGGCGACATCGAGAACGTGCGCGCGGCGCTGAACACGATCGAGCGGCTGGCGCTTCTCGCTGGCGCCCTGGCGCTCCTCATCGCGGGGTTCGCGGGGTACTTCGCCGCGGTCTTGATATCCCGGCGCATCAGCCGCCTGAACCTGGCCGCCGAGAACCTGGCCGCGGGTCACTTCGACGAGAGGATAACCTCCAGCGTCGAGGACGAGGTCGGCTCCCTGGGCGAGACGTTCAACGCGATGGCCGTCTCCTTGAAAGGAGCCTTCGAACAGATAAAGCAGGAAAAGGAACGCGGCAGCGCGATACTAAACGGCATGACCGATGCGGTCATCGGCGTGGACAAAGAACTAGAGCCGGTCTTCCTGAACCCTCGCGCGAAAAAGCTACTCGAGTCCTCGGATCACACCTTCCACAACCGCCTGCAGGAGGTGCTCGCCAAGACCCGCTACAGCGGTCCCGTGACCGAGCCGGCGGCCGAGACCGGAGACCGCCTGATCGAGATACGGGCAGCCCCCCTCGAAGACGGGGCGCTCGCCATCCTGCGCGATGTCACCGAAGATCTTCACATGCAGCGCGTGAAGGCGGAGTTCATCGCCAACGCCTCCCACGAGCTCAAGACGCCCCTGACGGCCCTCTCGGGCTACCTGGAGATGTTGGAGGATGAGGAGGACGAGCGGGTCAGGGCGGAGTTCCTGAACGACATGCGCGTCCAGACCGAACGCCTGCAGAATTTGGCGCGCACCCTGCTCGACCTCTCGCGTCTCGACGCTAACGCCGTCACCTTCCGCACAGAGGAGGTCGACCTGGAAGACCTGCTCTACGGGGTGCGCAGGGACTTCGGCTATACGGGCCGCGAACTGAACATCACGGCCGATTCGGACGTGCCCCCCGTCCTGACGGACCCGAACCAGCTCCACCGCGCGATCGCCATCCTCGTCGATAATGCCCTCAAGTACTCCGATGAGGTCTCGTCCGTCGACCTCGGGCTCTCCCGCGAAGACGGGCGCGTCGCCATCAGCGTCACCGACCGCGGCTGCGGCATCCCGGAACGCGAGATCCCCCATATCTTCGACCGCTTCTACAGGGCCCAGGGCTCCTCGCGCGCCGACGGCACAGGCCTAGGGCTCGCCCTCGCACACGAGATCATCGACCACCTCGGCGGCGAGATAGAAGTCCTGAGCAACCCCAACTCAGGAAGCACCTTCTCCATCCTCCTCCCCCTAACGACCAGCCCTCCCAACACCGACGGTAGCCGTCGCCCCGAATCCGTTAAGTCTCTACCTGAGGTTTAACTTTCGCTTCAACGGTTTCGAGGGTAAAATATCTGTGGGGCAACACGGTATCACGTAGATTCTCCCCCCTCCCTACGGGCCGTGTCGCCCCAATTAGCTCTTCGTCACTTCAGCCGGTCAGCATTTCAGGGAGAGCAAGAAGCCGATAACGGGTCCGTTTGGAGAGAACTATGTTCGGGTCCTGTTGGCTTGCCGAGGCCGTCCGGTACGCATCTCGGACGCAAGAAAGCGTCAACCTGAAGTGCTGACTTGCTGACCGGCTCAAAAAACCACCGGCAGTCCGAAGAAGTTCAGGAGTGGGCTTACTGGGGCGAGAAGGACGCTAAAGATAGGGAGATTGGTAACGAGTGAGATCAGGATCAGGCCTAATAGGATCATGGGTCCGTACTGGTTCATGAACATCACGAAGCCGTCCAGGGCACGGGGCAAGAAGGGGAAGATCACCTTCGAGCCGTCGAGCGGGGGGATGGGGATGAGGTTGAAGACGAAGAGCAGGGCGTTGGTGAAGGCGGCCATGACCACGAGTATGTATAAGTAGCCGCCGTTCTGGAAAGGTGGCAGCAGGTAGAGGGCGGCGCAGACGGCCACGATCACGAGGTTCGAGACGGGCCCGGCGAGCGCGACGGCCACAGGCCCGAACACCCCACCCCTCAGCTTGGAAGGCACCACTGGCGTCGGCCTGCCCCACCCGAAGCCGGCCATGAGCAGCATCAGGCTCCCTAGAACGTCGAGGTGCGAGAGGGGGTTGAGGGTCACCCTCCCGTCACGGTAGGCTGTGTCGTCGCCAAGCAGGTAAGCCGAGGTCGCGTGGGAAGCCTCGTGCACCGTGATCCCTATGACCAGCCAAAGCAGGAAGGCCACGGCAGCAGAAGGGTTCTCTTGGAAAAGATATAAGAACATAGACGATATGATACACGGTGAGCCCTCGGGGACTCACCGTGTATCAGCGCGCTCCGGCTTCGCCTACGCTCTCAGCACGCCGTCTTCCTCCGGTCGACGGCTTTCAGGAAGTCGTCTCGACGCGGCGCTGTGAGCGCCTAACCCGACTGCCACCCGCAGCGGCTCGCCGTGCGCGGCCGGGCGAGCCCGAAACGGCAAGAAGCTGAAAAGCCCGCGAAGCAGGCGTGCTGAAATGCTGAAAGCAGAAGCCGAAAGCCGGGGAGCGTGCTGACAAGCGAAGTCCGAGGGGCGTAGCGAGCGGCGAGCGGTTTCTGCCGCTCGCCTACTTCGAGACGGAGACGGTGACGTGGTTGCCGGCGTCGGTGGTGTACGAGGAGAGTTGGGGGTCGAGGACTTCGGCGGAGTCGGTCACGGTGCCGAGCTCGGTGATGCCGGCCGTCACATAGTCGTTGACGCCTGCGTCGCCGTCGCTTCGCACCAGGGAGACGTTGACTCGGACGTTCGGGTTAGCGTCCGGTTTTATCTCGACGACGTTGGCGTTCTCGACCATGGGGTCGGGGCGGATGGCCGTGACGGTGCCGGTCACGGGGGTGTAGACGGTGGTGCCCGTCGTGGCACCGACGTCGAGGGCACCGGTCTGGGGCCCTTCCCTTCCGGCGGCGTCCATGACGTAGTAGTGGATCTGCTCCGGCGTCTCTCCGCTGGAGAGGAGGCCGAGGAGCGCGTTTGCCGAGAGGTTTTTGCCCCGCGGTTTCATGGCGGCGAGGCTCTCGCCCTCGGGATGGTAGCCGAGCCCGCTCAGGCTCGCGGGACGGATGGGGGTGGAGATGCCGACCTCGGCGGCCTCCGCCAGAACCGTGTCGGGACCCGCGTTGTTCGGGTCGATGGGGACGGCCCTCTCGGCGGTGTCAGAGGCCTTGGTCTGGACGAACACGGCGAAGACCAGCGCGGTCGCGCCGAGCACCAGCAGGGCGACGGCCATCAGACGCCTCCTCCTGTAGACCTCGCCCCGCTTCGCCTTTCTCGCCTCGCGTAGTTCGACGAAGTTGCCCGCGGGGTTTCCGGCGCGACGTGCCGTCGCGCCCGCTTGCGTGTTTCTTCCAGGCATACGCCTCGTCTCTTCCGGCCGACCCCCAACATGTTGGGCTCTCTGTGCGTCCAACCCTCTCATACTGGGCGGGGATTATACAGAGGGGTACCTGAAGTGTAAACTCGTGTGCCGCTCTATCAGGGGCTGGTATATTGCGTGTTGTATAGCTCGGATCGGAGCCCGGTTGCCCGCCAGAAAACTCGTCGTCTCGACATATCTCCAGTACATCGTGCTGTTCCTCGGGGTGGTGCTCCTGGTGGCCTTCGTACGCCAGATCGGCGGCGTGCTGCTGACCTTCCTGGCCGCGGGCGTCCTTGCCTACATCCTCAATCCCCTCGTGCGGCGCCTCGAAGAACTGCGCGTACCGAGGGTCATAGCCGTGATCGGGGTGTTCCTCGTCCTAACGCTGGTCGTCGTCGTGACGTTGCTCCTGATCATCGTCCCCTCGGTCGGGCAGGTACAGATTATAGTCCGCAACCCGCAGGATCTCGTCGACCAGGCGATCTCCCTGCTCAATGGGGCCCAGAACATTCCCTTCGTCGGCCGGTACGTGGCGGAGCTGGACCAGGACCGTATCCTGCAACTTCTGAAGGAGAACGCGCCTTCGGCCCAACAGGTCGCGAACGTTGCGACGGGCGTCATCGGCGGGGTTTTTGGGGTCTTCGGGACTATCTTCAACCTTTTGCTGATGGTGCTCATCTCCATCTACCTGTTGCTGGAGCGGGAGAAGATAACCGACGCCCTGCTCCAGACCATCCCCGAGACGGTCCGCGAACAGAGCCTGGAGCTTTTCTACGCGGTGGAGCGGTCGCTGGTCAAGTACTTGAGGGGCCAACTGCTGCTGTGCGCGATCATGGGCGTCCTCGGGTGGGCAATAATGTTCTTTACCGTCGGCGAGTACGCCCTCGCGGTCGGAGCCTGGGTGGCGGCTACGGAGATAATTCCCGTTCTCGGGGCTTTTCTTGGGGCCATACCGGCGGTCGCGGTCGCGCTGTTCGTTCCCCAGGGAGGGTTTGTCCAGGCCCTGTTGGTCGCCGGGCTGTTCCTCGTCGCCCAGCAGATCGAGGGCAACCTGCTGGTGCCGAGGATACAGGGCGGCTCGGTGGGGGTGCACCCGCTCGTTGTGCTCTTCGCGACGCTGGCCGGGACGGCGCTCTACGGGATACTTGGCGCTATCTTCGCCGTTCCCGTGGTCGCCATCGTGGCCGCGACGGTTCGCTACCTGCAAGGGACGCTGCTCTTCGAGCGCTGGGGTACGCCGCCCGTCAAGCCCGCTGACGAGGAGCCTGAAGAACGAGAGACTGGCACGCCGTCGAAAGCGGCGGGTATGGGCCGCACCCTCTCGGACGAAGTCCAGAAGGACGGCTCATGACGATCCCCCACCACGAGCCAGGTAAGCCTTCATTCAGGGAAACATCGAAGGAGGCGCTCCTCTTCGTCTTGCGTCCGGCCGTCAGGTGGCTCTCCGTTATGCGCGTCCGTCCCGACACGCTCACGGTCGTGGGCTGGACCTTGGCGCTCGGCGCCGCGGTGTTGTTCGGCCTCGGCTACGCGAGGGTCGCCGGTCTGGTGATGCTCCTGGGCGGGCTTTTCGACGCGCTCGACGGGGCGGTCGCCCGCGAGACCAACCGCATGAGCTCTTTCGGTGCCTTTCTCGACTCGACCCTCGACCGGCTCTCGGAGTCGGCGGTCTTCGTCGGCCTGCTGTTCTTCTACGCCGGCGCAAACCGCCCCTACGAGGCCCTGCTCGCCGGCGTCGCGATGACGTTCTCGCTCCTCACCTCCTACACCCGCGCCCGCGCCGAAGGTCTGAACATCGACTGCGAGGTCGGCCTGCTGGAGCGCGCGGGGAGGGTCGTGATCCTCTCCGTCCTCTCCATCGCCGGCCTGCCGACCGTGGGCCTCGGCCTTCTCGCCGCGGGAGCCCTCGTCACCACAGCCCAGCGCATTCTCCACGTCCGCCGTGCGACCCACGGCTAAGAGACCCCGCCAGCCCCGCGACGCGGCCGACGACTACAGGGAGAAGACGGCGTACGAGATATCCCGCCTCTCCAAACGTATGAAGGAACAGGGAGTTCCCGCCCCGCTCGGCGACCCAACCTCAGGCGTTGTGCTCGTGCTCGAGCAACCCGTCGGCCCGCGCGTCCTGGAAGCCCTGAAACGAAGCCTGCACGCCGTCGGACTGCCACAAGCTTACGTGACCTACGAGTCGACCGGCCTGCTCGCAGGCGAGATCCTGGCCGCCGAACCCCAGGCCCTCTTGGCGATAGGCCCCGGCGGCGCTCGCGACATCGACGCCATCGACTACCCACTGGTCAGGCAACCTTTCTCCAGTGCCGAACCAGGCGTCTGGTTCCCCTGGACGAAGGGCACCACAGGCCTCGTCCTCCCCGCCATCGCTCCAGCCCTGAACGACGACGCGGCCAAACGACGCTTCTGGCGGGCCTTCCGCTCCTTGAGAGACCTCGGATACGACCCCTGAGAGACGCTCCATAAGGGCAAAATCGAACATGTTGTGGTGCAGAACCCATGTCTGTACCATATGTGACCTTTCAGACGCGTTACGTACGTTAAGTTTTGTTAGGATCTTATTTCGTCCGGGAAACACAGATTCCCCATACTTAAGCCGCTTTCACAAAAAGGGGAGCACGTTGGTAGCAAAAAGGTGTATTGCGTCGCTGGAAACCTTCTCATAGAGTGCCGACCTTAGGAGGGGGGACTCTCTTCTAGCACGTCCCCTAAAAAGTTCACATCGTTTACAGAAAGGGGCCTGGGCGCATGCCTAGAAGGGCGAGTCTGTTCGTATTTCTCGGTTTCGCTGTCGCGCTCGTACTTGTGACGGGCATCTCGGCAGGGGCTGACTCTGGCGGCATCCGGGCCAAAAAGGCGGATGTTACCACCGCCCAAGACCGTTTGATGGAGATCCGCATGGGGGCCAGTGCGGCCGAGGCGTCGTACAACAACGCGCTGTATGAGATGAACCAGTTAAACGGGCAGATAGCTAAGGCGAAAGGAGACCTCGACGGCGCTAGGAAGCGCTTCAAGGTGGCCAAGAAGAGTTTGGAGGAGCGGGCTGCGCTGGTGTACAAGAGCCAGAACGTGGCGTTCATGGACGTTCTCGTCGGGGTGAACAATTTCTCTGAGTTCGCGTCGAGGTTGGACCTCTGGATCCGGCTTCTCGGCCAGGAGAGGGCCGACTTCGTGGCGGTCCGTGAGGCCAAGAAGGATCTCTTGGCGCGCAAGGACAAGTTGGAGGCCGAGCGCGAGCAGAGGTTAGATGCGGTCGAAAGGGCGATGGCCCAGAAAGAGCGGGCCGAGAAGGCCGAGGCGCAGGCCGAGGCCTATCTGGACTCGCTCAACGCCGAGCTTAGGTCGGCGATCCAGGCCGCGCAGGACCGGCGCGCGGAGCAGGCTCAGGCTGCCGCGGCGGCGATCGTAGAGCCGACCCCGGAGCCCAAGCCGACTCCCGAGAGCAAGAAAGAATCCAAGCCGGCTCCCGAGAGCACGCCGGTCCCAAAACCCGTCCCCGTGCCCGTGGCGGTTCCCGAGTCCCAGCCGGAGCCCATACCGGAGGTAGAGGCTTCGCAGGTCAAACCGGTTCCCGTGCCGAAGCCCGGCCTGGGGTCCGAGCAGGCCGCCGCGGACCGTGAGGCCGCCGCGAAGGCCGCCGCCGCGGAGGCGAGGCGTCTCGCCGAGCAGCGTGCCGCCGAGCGTAAGGCGGCCAGGGAGGCGGAGCAGCAGGCCGCCGCCGAGCAGCAGGCGGCGGCACGCGCAGCCAGGCTTGCCCACCAGAGGGCTGCCAGGCAGGAAGCCAGGGAAGAGGCCCAGAGGCAGGCCGAGCTCGCCGCCGAGCGCGCCGCCGCCAGACGCGCCGCAAGGGAGGAAGCCGAACGCCAGGCCGAGCGGGCCGCCGAGCGTGCCGCCATAGAAGAAGCAGCCGCACAGCAGGCCGCCGCCGAGCGCGCCGCCGCCAGGCGCGCCGCCGAACGCCGTGCCGAGCGGATGGCCGAAGCCAGGGAGGCGGAACAGCAGGCCGCCGCCGAGGCAAGGGCTTCCGCGAGCGCTGCCGCTGCGGAGAAGGCAGCCGAACGCGCCGATGCCAGGCGTGAGGCACGTGCCGCCGAAGCGAGCGCATCTGCTAGCGTTTCCGCAAGCGCTTCCGCTAGTAGTTCTGCCAGCGCCCCTGCGCCCGCCTCGCGGAGCTCCGGAGGGGGCAATAAGAACGACGCTTCCGCGTCGTCCTCTGCCAGCGCCTCTGCCTCCGCTTCGAGTTCGGCTGCCCCGGGTGGTGGCGGGGTGAGCGCCATGGGTGGCGACGTTCTCGCTGTGGCGCAGCAGCACATGGGAACCCCCTACGGGCTCTCGCCGCCGGGACCCTGCTCCGCTTTCGAGGCCGAAGACTGCTCTTGCTTCACGATGCTGGTCTTCCAGGAGTTCGGCATCGCATTGCCCGATTCCCCGGGTGGACAGATGGGCTACGGAACCCCGGTCAGCGGTGCCCCCCAGGCCGGCGACCTGCTCTTCTGGAGCGAGGACGGTAGCGGGTACATCACCCACGTCGGCATAGCAATGGGCGACGGAACAACGATTCACGCCTCCAACGACACCGGCGAGGTGACGATCACCAGCATCAACTACATAAACGGTTACGTGGGGGTCCGAAGACTCCTCTAACGACCCTTCCAACTCGCGCACTAGAGGGAGGAGGTCCGAAAAGGACCTTCTCTCTCTTCTCTGAGGATTCGCTTTCCCCGATTACCTCGGTTTCGGTACCGGGGTAATCGGAGAGGAGCAATTCTTATGGGCCTCGCGCTCTTGCTCAACGTCGTAGAAGTGAAGGACGTGGAAATACCGCAGAACATGCAGCGGGCTATGGCTCGTCAGGCCGAGAGCGAGCGCGAGAGGCGGGCCAAGATCATAGCGGCGGAGGGCGAGTACCAGGCCTCAGAGCGACTCAGGCAGGCCGCCGACAGGCTTGAGAGCCCGACGGCGCTGCAGCTGAGGCTGTTTCAGACGATGGGCGAGATCGCGGTCAACCAGAACTCCACGATAATCCTGCCGGTACCCATAGACCTGATCCGACCCTTCATGGAGCCCACAAACGGCCCCGACGGGGCCTCCCGCGCCACCCGGCACAAGGGAAAAGAAGCCGAGAAGCTTAACGATGAAGTCGTCGGCGACATCTCGTCCGAGACGCCGCCCGACGGAGATCAGATCCCGGACGAGCCACAACAGGAGAGAACGCATCTACCATACCCCTCCGCCCAACAGAACCTCCCAACGGCGATCCACACGAGCCCCGGCCTTACGCAAAACGTCTACGGACGAAAACCACAAGCCGATAAGCGAGGCCCGAAGGACTGATACCAGATCCGGGCGAACGGCCACGCCGCCGCGTAGGATCTCTAGCCCTCCGCTACCCGTGGATTCCCGCTGCCGCGGGAATCCACGGGTAGCGGGGCGGGAACGACGGAGGAGGACCCAGCATGCGCCCGCAGCCCGAAAGCGCTACCGCCCAGACGAACCCGGTATGAGTCCTGACAAGCGAAGGCGCCAGCCTGAGCGTGCTGAAATGCCGACAAGGCGCGAAGCGCCGAGCTGACGAGCTTAGGGCGCAGGCCGGAGCGTGCCGCGTCGACCCCGGCGGGTTAGCGTCGTATACATCTGGGTAAGAAGTTTCGCGTTGTTGGAAAGTTGCGCTTCCGCCAAGCTATCTCAGCGGTTTGCGTGAGGGAGCCGAACGACCGAGAGGTCCGATGGAGCGTGAAACAGCCAAGGCGGCCGATGAGGGAAGCGGGTTCTCGGACCCGATCTCACTGACCCTTCCGAGCAGTCCCGAATACGTGCTGCTCGCCCGGCTGGTGATGGGCCAGGCTGGGCGGCTGGCTGGGCTCGAACCAGAGGAGGTCTACGACCTCAAGCTGGCCGTTACAGAGGCGGTGACCAACGTGATCCGCCACGCCTCGGTGGAAAGCTACGAGATCGAGTACAAGATCCTGCCGTCGGGCGTCGAGGTAAGCGTCACGGACGCCGGCGGCGGTTTCAGCGTCGCCGAGCTCGCGGGCGAACCGGACGAGCACGGTGGGTTCGGCCTCGCCGTAATCCGCAACCTGGTCGATGAGCTGGTGCTCGACTCGACCAGGGGCGGGGGAACGCGGCTGAAGATGATCCGGCACTCAGGTACCCCGCCTGACGAGCCCGAAGGCTAGAAAAATTTAGATCTTCGGCAGTTTTGTGCCAGATCCGGTTGAATCCTTGACCTACGTTAATATACAGTTAACCGTCTAGGTCAACTTCGTCAGAACGCCGAGAGGTGCTAGAGGGTAGAAAGTGCAGCAGCGCGTAAATCCAGGCAACAAATCGCTAGCAGACTACCGCAGCATCGTGCGGCGGGAGCTCTACGATGAGGTGGCAGCCCTCGGAGAACGCCTGCGGGGCAGGCGGGTCCTGCACGTGAGCGCGACGAGCTTCGGTGGCGGGGTCGCGGAGATCCTGTACACGCTAGTACCGCTGATGCGGGACGTTGGGCTCGAGGCCGAGTGGGACATCATGTTCGGTTCGGAACCGTTCTTCAACGTCACCAAGAGCTTCCACAACGCCCTGCAGGGCGCCGACTACGATCTTACGGTCGAGGACCGCGCGATCTTCGAGGAGTACAATCGTATGTCGGCCGAGACCCTCCAGAAAGCGGACGAGGAGTGGGACATCGTACTCGTCCACGACCCGCAACCGGCCTTGCTCAAGCATTTCTCGGGCGGTCTCGCGCCTGAGACGAAGTGGATCTGGCGCTGCCACCCCGACCTCTCGACCCCGAACCGGGAGGTGCTTGACTACCTGGTACCGCACATAGCGGACTACGACGCCCAGATCTACACCATGCAAGAGTACACCCCGCCCGACGTGCACCTGCCGGGGCTGACCCTGATCCCACCCGCGATAGACCCGCTATCGCCGAAGAACATGGCCCTGAGCGCGGACGATGCCCGCTACATAGTTAGCCAGTTCGGCGTTGACGCGGACAGGCCCTTTATGGTGCAGGTCTCGCGCTTCGACCCCTGGAAGGACCCTCTCGGCGTCATAGACACCTACAGGATGGTCAAGGAGGAGGTCCCCGAGGTCCAGCTGGTCCTGATCGGCTCGATGGCCCACGACGACCCGGAGGGTTGGGATTATTGGTACAAGACGGTCAACTACGCCGACGGGGATCGGGACATCTTCCTGTTCTCCAACCTCACCAACGTGGGGGCCATCGAGGTCAACGCCTTCCAGTCCATAGCGGACGTGGTGATCCAGAAGTCCATCCGCGAGGGCTTCGGGCTGGTCGTGAGCGAGGCGCTGTGGAAGGCGAGGCCGCTGGTCGCGGCGAGGGTGGGCGGCATCCCCATGCAGGTGGACGGCGGGGGCGGCATCCTTATAGACACCATCCCCGAGGCGGCCGACGCCTGCATGAAGATCTTGAAGGACCCCGAGTTCGCGCGCCAGATCGGCCGCCAGGGCAAGGAGCACGTGCGCAAGCACTACCTGAGCCCGCGCCAACTGCGCGACAACCTCCTCCTTTTCGCTAAACTGCTAGGGGTGTAAGCAGTCGGCGGGCGAGAGGGGATACCTTGAGCGAAGGCGGAAGGACCATAGTGGCCTCGAACAGGGGGCCCGTGACGTTTTCCCGGAACGAGTCGGGCGAACGCGAGCATTCGAGGGGGACTGGTGGTCTTGTTACCGCCCTGAACGCGGTCGTTCGCCGCGACGAGAACACCGTCTGGATCGCCTCGGCCGAGAGCGAGGAGGACCTCGAGGTCTCTAGAGAAGCGGCATCCTACGAGGTCGAAGACCTGCGCATCGGGTTCGTCGAACACGACCCCGAAGCCTACAACCTGATGTACAACGAGCTCGCCAACCCGCTGCTCTGGTTCGTCCAACACGGGCTCTACGATCTTCCCTACTCGCCGAACCTGGGCGACGAGACGAGGCGGGCCTGGGAGGAGGGCTACGTCCCCGTCAACCGCCGCTTCGCCGACGCCGTCGTCGAGACCGCCGAGGGTGAGGACTCGCCCATCATCCTGCTGCACGACTACCAGCTCTACATGACCCCGCTCTTCGCCCGCGAGCGTCTCGGCGACGGCGCCTTTATCTCCCTGTTCGTCCACATCCCCTGGCCTGAGCCCGACCTCTGGCGTGTCCTGCCCGATTACGTGAGGGAGGGCGTGCTGGAGAGCCTCCTTTCCGCCGACATCGTCGCCTTCCACACCCGCCGCTACGCCCGCGCCTTTATCCAGACCACCGCAGACACGCTCGGCGCCGAGGCCGACGTCGAGGGCGGCACCGTCAGGTACAACGGGCGCGAGGTGTGGGTGCGGGCTTACCCTATATCTATAGATCCAGGCGAGTTCCAGGACCTCGCGCAGACCGAAGAGGTGCTCGAGCAGGAAGATTACGTCAGGGATCTTCCTGGCAAGCTCCTGCTTCGCGTGGACCGCACGGACCTCTCCAAGAACATCGTGCGCGGCTTCCTGGCCTACGGCCGCATGCTGGAGCGTCACCCTGAGTTGGAGGGTGAGGTCACCTTCCTCGCCCAGCTTCAGCCATCCCGCACCGACGTCCCCGAGTACGCCGCCTACCTGGAGGCGGTGGGGAGGACCGCAGAGGAGATCAACCAGCGCCACGGAACGGAGGGGTGGAGGCCCGTCGAGCTGTTTATGGAGGACAACTTCCCCCGCTCCGTCGCCGCCTACAAGAACTTCGACGTCCTGCTCGTGAACGCGGTCCGCGACGGCATGAACCTGGTCGCCAAGGAGTCCGCGGTCATCAACGAGAATAATGGCGTCCTCGTCCTCTCCGAAAACGCCGGCGCCCACGAGGAGCTGGGTGAGCACGCGATCACGGTCAACCCCTACGACGTTGACGAGCAGGCCGAAGCCCTGTACGCCGCGCTCAACATGCCCAGGGACGAACGTGAGCGCCGGGCCAGGGCCGTGCGCGAGGAGGTCGAGTCCAACACTATAGAGGACTGGGTCGAGGCCCAGATACGCGACATCGAGGCGTATCGGGAGCAGCATGGATAGCGAGCGATGCGTATCTTCCTGATGGCCGCGGCCGTGCTGGTCGGGATCGCGAACGCGACCCTCTACAGTTTGATCGGCAACAACACCTTCGACAACCTCTTTAGGTGGCAGCGAGACACCTGGTCTCTCTACTTTCTGTACGCGTTCTGCGCCATCTTCGTTGGGCTCTTGATCTCGGGCACCCTCCTGAGGTTCGCCGAAGACGTCCTGCGCGAAACCTTTTTCGCCCGCTACGGCCTGATGGTGCTGACGATCTGCCTCGGCGGGGCGGCGCTTGCCGTCTTCCTGACCACCATAACGTTCATGTTCGACGAGCGCGCGGTCGCACCCAGCCGAATCTCCGAAGCCTCATACACGCTCGCCTTGGTCACCGTCCCCGGCGCAATGCTTGGGGCTATAGAAGGAGTAGTGCTCGCCTTCCCCCTGGCCTGGCTCCTCGGCCTATTCAAGAAGCCAAGCGCTTAGGAAGCACGCTTCGGCTTCGCCTACGCTTTCAGCAAGCCGCCCTGCAGGCGCTTGTCAGTACGCTCAGGCTGACACCTTCGCTTCTCAGCGTGTTCAGCGAGGAGGCCGTAAAATTGCCCGCTGGCAACCACGAACCAGGCTCCCAAACAGCCTGGCGAGGCGTCTTTGTTCAGAGCTTCTGTGAGGCGCGGGACGCATGGCGGGACCTGGCCTGACTCCGAAACGAAGCAGCGTTCTCGCCCTTAACGGATCAACGTATCTTGATCTATACTCTCATCAATATTACTTGATCAGAAGGAACATCGTGGGCGAAGGGCTGCGGGATAGGGTCAAGGAAAGGTATGCGGGGGCCGCGCTGACGGTGCTCGAGGGGGCCGGGGCAGCTTCGTGCTGCGGGTCTGCGGGCGAGTGCGGTCTCGACTCGGAGTCGCTCGGGGTGGACTGGACGGGGGGCGGCTATTCGGTGGAGGAGCTGGAAATGCTGTCCCAGGCGGCGGGCACGGCTTCGTTGGGATGCGGCAACCCCACGGCCCTCGCCACGCTCTCTCCCGGGGAAATTAGTCCTGGACATTGGCAGCGGTGGCGGCATAGACGTTTTGCTCTCGGCCAGGAGGGTGTCCCCCGGCGGCAAGGCCTACGGGCTTGATATGACCGACGAGATGCTCGCGCTGGCCGAGAAGAACCGGGCCGAGGCGGGTACGGAAAACGCGGAGTTCCTCAAGGGCCACATCGAGGAGATCCCGCTTCCGGACGGGCATGTGGACGTGGTGATCTCCAACTGCGTCATCAACCTTTCTACGGACAAGGCCCAGGTGCTTGGCGAAGCCTACCGGGTACTCAAGCCGGGCGGGCGCTTCGCGGTCTCTGACATGGTATTCCTCGGCGACAAGGGCAAACTCCCCGACGAGGTGGTAAGCAGCATCGAGTCGTGGGCCGGCTGCGTCTCCGGCGCTCTGGAGAAGGGCGAGTACGAGGGCTGCTGCGCGAAGCAGGCTTCGAGGACGTCTCCGCCGAGGTCACCCACACTTACGACACGGAGGTGACGACGGATGCCGAATGTTGCGGCGGCTCGGGGGGCTGCTGTGGCGAGGCCACGACGTCAGGGGTCGAACTGGCGAGCTCCTTCATCCGTGGCCGCAAACCGGCCGAGCGGGTGACGCCATGAGCACGGAGGAACTCGGGGTCGTAAAGGAGAACGTTCTCCGCAAGGGCGTTCCCGAAGAAGGGGTGGGACGGCTCGTAGCCCTGGGCCGCGCCCTCTCCGACCCTATACGGGAGAGCATCCTCACCCTGATGGCCGAGGGACGCGGGTGCTCCGACTTCTCCGGCTCCGGCGTGCCCGCCGAAGAGGGGGAGGAGGGCATCTGCGTCTGCGAGTTCGAAGAGGTCTTCTCGATGGGCCAGTCAAAGGTCTCCTACCACATGAAGAAGCTCAAGGACGCGGGACTGGTGCTCGAGGAGCGGCGCGGTAAATGGGCCTTCTACTCAATCGATAGGGAGGCAGCGGGCGCGCTGCTCGGCGAGGCCGCTGACCGCCTGCTTTCCGGTCCCGAGAGGCGGAGCGTGGCGGGTGGCTGCTGAGGTAGGGGAGCGGGCCAGGGTCCTGTTCCTTTGCGCCCACAACTCTGCGCGCTCGCAGATGGCCGAAGGGCTGCTCAGGCACCTGGCCGGTGACTGTTTCGAGGCGATGAGCGCCGGCACGGAGGCCACCCACGTGAGGCCGCTCGCCATCAGAGCGATGAAGGAGATCAGCGTAGACATCTCGGGGCAAGAGTCCAAGATCCTGGACAGGTACCTGCGGGAGCCTTTCGACCACGTAATAACCGTTTGCGACGGCGCGAACGAAGCGTGCCCGTCCTTCCCGGGGGCCAGCAGCAGGCTGCACTGGTCCTTCGAGGATCCCTCGCGGGCGCAGGGCTCTGAGGAAGAGCGTCTGGCGGTCTTCCGTTCGGTCAGGGACCGAATCCGCAAGCGGATCGAAGAAGACCTCGTCGGCACGAGGGAGTAGGTCCTGCGCGCTTCATGGTGAGGTTTGTCTTCGTCCGGGTAGTTAGCCGGCTAACTATCTGCCAAGAAAACCGAAACAATGCCGACTTGCTAAAGAGCTGACTAGCTGATGAGCTGTTTCAGCACCCCGGTGACGCCGTCGACGCCGTCAACGACGATGTCGGCCTGTTCTTCGATCTCCGGCGGGCCTTCGTCGCTAGATACGCCGATGCGTAGGATCTCCTTTAACACCCCTTCTTCGCGCAGCACTTCGAGCTCGCGGAAGGCGTCGAGGTCTGTGGTGTCGTCGCCGATGAACATGGCTTTCTGGGGGTGATACTCTTCGACCAGGGTACGGACGGCTGTGCCTTTGTCCGCGCGGATGGGTGGGCGTGCTTCGACGACGCCGCGGCCAACCGTGATCCTGAGCCCTAGGCGTTCGCCTTCGCGTTTGACGAACCGCACGCACTTTTCGCCGACCTCGCGTGGGGCGTTGCGGTAGTGGATGGAGGCCGTTATGCCTTTTTCTTCTACGAAGGCACCCTGGGGGACGAGCACCTCCCTCGCCAGGTGTTCCAGCTCCTGGACCTTCTCAAGGTAGGGGAGGGCTTCGGGGATCACCTCGACCTCGCCGTCGCGTAGGATCTCGAATCCGTGATTGCCGAAGTAGACGACGTCTTCGAGACCGATGAGGTCCAAGGCGTCCTCCGTCTTGCGTCCGCTGATACCGGCCACCAGCAAATACCGTTCGCTCAACTGAGAGAGTAGATCTTTGAGCTCTTCGGAGACCTCGGACATGTCCGGCGTCGGCACGATAGGGGCTAGCGTCCCGTCTATGTCCGTGAGCACGGCGACCGTGCGAGGCTCCTCGCCCCAGGCCCTCAGACGCTCCCGGGATTCTCTATCGTCAGGCATGGTTGTCAGGTCTACAGCCGGTCCGCGACTGCGTGGCTCACATCTCGTTTTCCCGGCGGCCCTGGGCGCGGGCGCGGATGTCTTCGGGGTCGATCTCCCCGTCCAGGTACTTGCCGATGAAATAGCCGACTACGCCGAAGAGCACGACGACGAGGGTCTGGGTGAAGCCGATCAGGTACATCGAGAACAGCACCAGCGCCCCTATTACGGCGCCCCACTGTTTGTTGGTCCAGGTGGCCATCTTCCAACCTTCCTTTCGCTAAGAAGCGGTTCCTCTTACCGTGACTTCGACGTCCTTCACGGGCACGCCTTGGTCACCCAGCACCCTCCGGATGTTCTCCCTGGCGCGCGCCGCCAGCTCGGTGTAGTTGTCGGAGTGGGGGACCTGTATCCCCGTGGACACGACGTAGAATTCTTTATCGGTGGCGAGGGAGACGGAGGGAGATTCCGCGCCCACCTCCCTGGCCGCGCTCTCGGCGAGGGTCTTCACGGCGTTGGCCGTGATCACGGTCTCCCTGCCAGGCGTGTCGTCCATCACGGTGCTCCTGGAGACCCTGCGCCCGAACGTAAGCTCCCTTAGCAACAGGAGCAACGCTATCAGAGCGATGAGCGCACCGACGATCGCGATGACCGTCCGTACCCCGGTGGCCAAAGATGAGGTCGAGATGTTGCCGAGCGCCTGCGCGGCGGCCCTGTACCCCGTGTACTGGTTTACGACGTCGGCGGGGATGGCCCTGAAGGCGATCAGTAGAAGCACTACGGGTACCACGAGAAGTAGGAGGGCCAGGATCAGAAGTATGAGACGGTTGAAAGCGTTCACTGTACCCTCGTCTTCGTCTGTCTCGGGTCGGCCTCGACGAGCTTGACGTTGAGCTTGCTCACGGGCAGGCCCTTCTCTGAGAGGTACTCCTGCACCGTACTCTGCAGGCCGGATTTGATGGTGTTGAGATCCTCGCCCCTCCTCACCCTTGCCTCCAGGTCCACCTGGGCCCCCGGGCTCCGTCTGGCCTTCACGTCGACCGAGGAGCCGAGCACGTCGGGCACCTGTTCGGCGACCGTCGAGACCTCGTCCTCGACCACGGTGCGGGTGACGTAGGTGCCGCTGCCCATGCGAACCCGCCTCGGGGCTGTGGGCTTGAGCTCTGCTATAAACCAGATCAGGCCCAGTATCGCCAGCAGTATGAGGATGATGATCGTCGTGGCCGAGAGGCTGCCGTTCTCCGCGCCGACGACGAAGTTCTCGACGCCCTTGCCGAGATCCGTGATGGGCAGCGATGCCAGCTTGTAGCCGAACAGGTCGAAGGCGTAGACGATCATGTACACGCCGAGCACGAAGAGGCCGGCGAGGAGCAGTATCATAAATACCCTGTTAAAGACTCTCATCGTCGGCCACCTCAAGATCGTCTACTACCACCGTGGTCTTGCGCCCGCCGGCCTCCGGCGCGACGCGCTCCCGTATGCTCTCGGCGATCTCGGGTATCGGCCTGGGCAACGGGTAGCGGGCGACGATGTGGATCTCCAGGTCTTCTGGACCTACCACCACCCCCGAGACTTTCTCGCTGCCCTCGTAGGTTGCGGGCTCGACGTAACGGCCGCGACCCATGGAGTGGACCCCTTCGGTGGCGAGGGCCGCTACCGATGCGGCCCTCGCGAGTTCAATTCCGTCTGCCAAGATAAGCCTAGCCCTCCGGTGGACTGCTTTCTACTGGACCCGCTGCTGTTCCTGGGCCTCCTGCTCGCGCTGCGCCTGCTCCTGCTGGCGCTGCCGCTCCTGCTCGGCTTCCTGCTGCGGGAAGAAGATGTTGGAGACCGTTATGTTGACCTCGTTTACACGCAGACCGACCAGGCTCTCCACCCTGTTGGCGACGTTGCGCCTGACGGCCTCAGAGAGTTGGGGTATCGACTTACCGTACTCCGCGGTCAGCGTCAGGTCTATAGCTGCCTCTTCCTGGCCAACCTCCACCGAGACGCCCTGGGCCTGGCTACCGCCGCTGCTGCCGCCCGTGATGCTCCCGAGGATGCCGCTCACGGCCTGGGAGCCGCCGCTGCCCATCCTGACGCCATCGACCTCCTGGGAGGCGATGCCGGCGATCTTCGATACCACGCTGTCAGAGATGCTGGTCGAGCCCCGCTCGGTCTGGAGCGGGCTCTGGGACCTCTCTTCGCTCATACTGCTCCTTTCGTCAAAGTGCCACGTGCTATACCGCCCGGCGTGTGATCAGCCGGTAGATCGCAAGCAGGATTATCGCGCCAAGGGTCGCCACAAGGATGGACCCGAGGCTTATGCCGGTTACTCCAGGCCCCCCGAATAGCCACTGCACCACGAAACCACCGACGAATGCCCCCGCTATACCGATCAAGATCGTGATTATGATCCCCCCGGGATCAGGTCCAGGCATGACCCACTTGGCCAGCGCGCCGGCTATGAGTCCGATCACTATCAACGCCACGATGCCTATGCGCTTTCACCTCCCCCAATACATACTTCTTGCTCCCACCGGACGGCACCCGCAAGCGCAATATAACAGATGCCTTACCTCAGGCCACTTTTGCCGTTTTACCCCCCGCCCCCCTTGCATAAACAACCCGAGGAACGGACAAGTTCGAGCCTGCTCAAGAGAGCAGCCGCTGCAAAGCGGGCCACACGAAGGCCAGGGCGAAGAGCAGGGCCGTGGCGTAGAGCAACGGATGAACCTCGCGGGCCTTGCCCCGGGAGAGTTTGATCAGGACGTACGAGATGAACCCGAAACCTATGCCGTAGGAGATGTTGAAGGTGAGTGGCAACGTCAGGATGGTCAAGAACGCGGGAATAGCCTCGTCGAATCTCTCCCACGGGATGAGCCTGACCGAGGTCATCATCAAGAACCCCACCACTATCAGGGCGGGTGCCGTCACGGGCGAGACAAACAGGGAATCGCCTCCCGCGGGGTTTGGTATCGGGAGCGAGCCGCCGAAGACGGAGATCAAGGGCGAGAAGGGCAGTGCGAGCAGGAAAAGAATCCCGACGATGACGCTGGTCAGGCCAGTTCGTCCTCCCTCCGCAACCCCGGACCCGCTCTCTATGTAGCTGGTCACCGAGCTCGCGCCCGTGGCGCCGCCGAGGACCGCGGCCAGCGCGTCGACCAGCAGGATGCGCTTGGCCTGCGGCACCCTGCCTTCCTCGTCGAGGAGCTTCCCCTCCTGGGCCACGGCGAACATGGTGCCCATCGTGTCGAAGAAGTCGGTCATGAAAAGGGCGAAGATCACGGGCAACAGCGAGAGCCGCAACACCTCGGGCACGGCGAGCACCCCGCCCCCGAGGGTCGAAGTATCGAAGCTGAAGTCGACTATTCCCGCGGGCAACGGCACGACCCCGAAGACCATACCGACGATGCCCGTAACGAAGATCCCGATTATGATGCCGCCCCTCAAGCCCCGCGCCACGAGCGCGAGCGTGACTATGAGCCCGAAAGCGGCGAGCAACACAGGACCCTTCGTAAGGTCGCCGAGGGCCACGTAGGTATCAGCGTTCGGCACCACCAGACCTGCGTTCTTGAGCCCGATGAAAGCGATGAACAACCCGATGCCGACGGCGATCGCGAACTTCAGCGACATGGGAATAGCGTTGAGCACCGCCTCGCGCAAATTCGTGAGCACGAGCACCGTGACGAGCACGCCCTCGACCACTATCACGGCCATCGCCTGCTGCCAGCTGAGCCCCAGGCCAAGAATGAGCGTGAAGGTCACGATGGCGTTCAGGCCAAGCCCCGAGGCGAGCGCCAAAGGGAAGTTCGCCACCAACCCCATCGAGACGCAGGCCACCGCCGCCGCCACGCAGGTGGCAAAAAACACCCCTGGCACCGAGAGGCCGGTGCCCTCGGTACCCAATATCGCCGGGTTGACGAAAACGATGTAGGCCATCGTCATAAAGGTGGTCAGTCCTGCTACCACCTCCGTCCTGAAGCTCGTCCCCCGCTCGGAAAACTTGAAAAAAGCGCCCAACGCCCTGATCTCCCCTCTGCCGAGCCATGTGCAATCGCAATATAGCAGCAGAAGCCCTCAGACTACAGGCTCAGGACGGAGCAAAGGCCTGCCTTCTTGGCGTGACGACATCTTCCGTCTCTACACGTGGCCCGGTTATGGCCGGTAGAGGATGGAACCCCGACAACCTGAAGCCTGTATGTAGGCTGATACCTACAAGCCCAATAGCGGCTTGTTTCTCTTCCACGCCAGCCAGGCTATCGAGAGGAGCCAGAGCAGAATTATGGCCGAGTAGGCGGGGAATATTTCGCGCAGGTACTCCGGTGTTTCGCCGGTGTTGACGACGGGGATGGTCTCGTTGCGAGGAAGGCCCGCGTGTTCGAGTCCTTCCTGGGTGGTGTTGTGGAAGATCACGGTTCCGACGGTCTCGAGCTTGCCCCGCCAGACTCGCTCACCCGAATTCTGGATGTTTCTGGGCAGTCCTTGCGTGGATTGTATAAGGAGGTTGTCACCGGTCTCTTTGAGACGGAAGTACAGGTAGACGGTTTCGTAGCGGGAGACGACCCCTATCTCGGAGTCGGGGTCTCCGACCGTGTCGTTTTCGATCTTGCCCACGTCAGGTGTGCCGCTCACCTGCACGTAATCCCCCAGCTCCGTGCCTGCCGGGAGCCTGCCGGAGTTCAGTTGGTCTACGCTGAGGACCGTAGGCTTGCCTTCTAGGCCGTAAGAGAAGTTGGCCGCGACCGTCGAGGCGGCGAAAGAGAAAACGATTACCGTGAACAGGCGCGTGAGCAGCCACCGGTTGCGCTTGAGCCAGGGTCCCAGTCCCCGCTCTTCGTAGTGATCTTCGCGTCCGCCCGAGATTGGACTCTTGTCTCTGGTGTCCACGCAATCAGTTTACCCGAGTGTGTCGTGGGTGTTGCGTACGGCTTCACACCGGTTGTTTGTGAAAGAGATTCCCACGGGGCTTAGGGAACGGTCTAGTATGCGGAGGCTAGACAATGTATGCTGTTGGGCGGCCGAAAGCGGCGCATGGGGCAGTTTAGATTCCTCTCTGGAGGTTAGCGTTTTGGTCGAAGGGCGGGAGGTGCCGGAGCAGGACTCCTGGTACACCGTGGTGGGGGTAATTGACGACGGGACAGGTCTCAACCAGGCCGTCACGGAGATCAGGGAGCTCGGCGTGGACAGGGACGACCTCACGGTGATCCTCAAGCGCGTAGAATCCAGCGAGCCCGAGCCTTTTCCGGACGGCACGCGCTACATCGTTATTCCGGCCGACAGGCGCGGGCTTGAGGTTCCTCT